>DASRTX010000638.1:0-5330 GCA_035655715.1 Myxococcales bacterium
ACGTCCCCAAGCTGGACGACTCGGTGGCGCGGGCGAAGAAGCTCGGCGCCAAGGTGACCACGCCGCGCACCGAGATCAAAGGCGTGGGCTGGTTCGTCATCATCGAGGATCCGTCAGGTGCCCGACTCGGCATCTTCGAGAAGCTCGAATAAGCTTCCGGCATGCGGCGTGCGGACAGGCTCTTCCGCATCGTCCAGCGGCTGCGCCGGCGCGGGGCCACCACGGCTCGCGACCTGGCGCAGGCGCTGGAGGTGTCGGAGCGGACGGTCTATCGGGACGTTCGCGACCTCCTGCTCTCCGGCGTTCCCATCCAGGGAGAGCCGGGGGTGGGCTACGCGCTCGACCGCAGCTACGAGTTGCCCCCGCTGATGTTCGACGAAGAGGAAATCGAGGCGCTGGTGCTGGGCGCGCGCATCGTGCGGGCCTGGGCGGACCAGAAGCTGGCGCGGGCCGCGGAGGAGGCGCTGCAGAAGATCGAGACGGTGTTGCCGGCCAGGCTCAAATCGCGACTGGCGGAGTCGGCGCTGATGGCGCCCGACATCCACGGCAACACGCGCTTCCGCAACGGGCTGGAGGACCTGCGCCACGCCATCCGCGACCAGCGCAAGGCGAGGTTCCGCTACGTGGACAAGGCGCAGGCGGGCAGCGAGCGCACCGTCCATCCGCTGGGCCTCGCCTACTGGGGACAGACCTGGACGCTGACGGCATGGTGCGAATTGCGGGAAGGTTTCCGCACCTTCCGGCTGGACCGCATCGAGGACTTGGCGGTCACCGCCGAGCAGTTCGACAAGGTGCCCGGCCACACGCTGGCCGACTTCCTCGCGCTCATGGAAGAGGAGCACGCCCGCAAGAAGCTGCCCTCGCGCGCGCCGGATTGACGTTAGAGTCCCGGCCCATGGCGAACCACCAGAGCAGCCCGCAGGCGAAGGAGATGGCGGACGAGTCGATGGTCCGCAACCTCACCGCGCAGGCAGAGGCCATCTGGCCGCAGGAGGAGCCCATCTTCGCCCGCCACCCGCTGCGCAAAGGCACCCGCGTCGTCGACGTGGGCTGCGGCACCGGCGAGATCACCGCGCGGCTGGCGGAGCGCTTCCCCGACGCCAGCTTCGTCGGCGTGGACCTGGAGGAGCCGCACCTGGAGCGCGCGCGCGCCAAGACCGCGCGCTTCGGCGACCGCGTGCGCTTCCAGCGCGAGGACGCGCTGCACCTCTCCTTTCCCGACGCCACCTTCGACCTGGCGGTGAGCCGGCACGTGCTCCAGGCCGTCTCCGACGCGCGCCGTGCTCTGGAGGAGATGGTCCGCGTGCTCAAGCCGGGCGGCCGCCTGCACGTCATCGCCGAGGACTACGGCATGCTCTGGTGCCACCCCACCGAGAGCGACTCGGACAGCTTCTGGCAGGTGATCCCGCAGCGCTACGGCGCGGCGGTTGGCTGCGATCTGCACGTGGGCCGCAAGACCTTCACCTATCTCCACGACCTGGGCCTCAAAGACATCAAGGCCGACTACGTGGTGCTCGACACCCTGCGCGTCCCCCGCGAGACCTTCGCGCGCATCTGGGAGGCCTGGCGCGACGGCTACACCGACTCCATCGTGGAGCAGGTGAAGGTGCCGCGCCCACAGGCGGAGCGCCTCTGGCGCGAGATGATCGACTCCGTCCGCGATCCGCGGGGTTATGCGCTTTGGCAGGTGCCTGTATGGACGGCGGAAAAGTGACCTGACCGGGTCGGCACGTTAGGCTCTTGCACAGGTGCCAGCGCGTTCCGACAAGCCCGGTTTCCTGCGCACGATCATCGCCTTCCTGGTGGTGGCAGCGCTCGCCTTCGTGGGCATGCTCGACTACGTCACCGGCCCCTGGGTGTCCTTCGCCCTGCTCTACGTCCTGCCCGTCCTGGGCGCCGCGTGGTGGCTGGGCCGCGGCCCGGCGCTGCTCGCCGGCATGACCGCCGGCATCGCCTGGTTCGAGGCGGAGGCCTGGGGCCACCGCGGCGAGCCCACGCGGTATCTGCTGTGGAACTCGATGAGCCGCCTGCTCATGCTGGTGGCGATGGCCGCGATGGTGGTGCGCATCCGCGACGACCGCCGCCGCCTCAAGCAGGCGAACGCCCGCCTGGGCGAATTGCTCGACGGCGCGGAGAAGCTGGCCCGCACCGATCCCCTCACAGGGCTGCCCAACCGGCGCGCCTTCCTCGAACGCGTCTCCGAGGAACTGGCCCGCGCACAGCGCGCCGGCGATCCGGTCTGCATCGCCTACCTCGACGTCGACAACTTCAAGCACCTCAACGACAAGCGCGGACACGTCGAGGGCGACGAGTTCCTCAAGCGCGTGGCCAACGCCATCCGCGACACGGTGCGCACCAGCGACGTGGCGGCGCGGCTGGGAGGCGACGAGTTCGCGGTGCTCTTCACCGACGCCAAGCGCATCGCGGTGGAGGCCATGGCCCAGCGGCTGCTGGCGCGCATGCGCGCACTCGGCGACCGGTACCCGGGCATGAACCTGGGCGCCTCGGTGGGAATGGCCTGGTTCGAATCCCCGCCCGACGCGCCGGAGAAGCTTCTCCACCGCGCCGACGGCGCCATGTACTCGGCCAAATCCGCGGGCAAACACCGCTTCGCCCTGTGGACCGGCGACGCGGACAAGCCCGTCCTCCAATCCTGACCGCAACTTCGGATCAAGGAAGCCATTCCTTGATTTGTCCCTCGTGCGCGCTATCCTGCGCGGCCCTTGGAGGTCAAAGAATGCTGGTTTCGCTGATGGCCGCGCTTCTGGCGGCGGCTCCCGCGCATGGCGCCGACAAGGCGTTCCCCTTCCCCCTCGAGGTGCACGCGCTGCCCAACGGCCTGCGCGTCGCCTTCATCCAGTACGACTCGCCCGGCCTGGTGGCCTACTACACGCTGATGCGGGTGGGCAGCCGCAACGAGGTGGAGAAAGGCCGCTCCGGGTTCGCCCACTTCTTCGAGCACATGATGTTCCGCGGCACGAAGGCACACCCCGCGCAGGACTACAACGACACCGTCACGCGCCTGGGCCTCAACACCAACGCCTTCACCAGCGAGGACATGACCGTCTACCACCTCTACGGTCCCTCCAAGGCGCTGCCCACCATCATCGAGTACGAGGCCGACCGCTTCCAGAACCTCTTCTACGACGAGCCCGCCTTCCGCACCGAGGCAGGCGCCATCCTGGGCGAGTACATCAAGAGCGCCTCCAATCCCGAGCAGAAGCTCTACGAGAAGATGATGGAGACGGCCTTCACCCGCCACACCTACGCGCACACGGTGATCGGCTACCTCAAGGACATCGAGAACATGCCCTCGGGCTACGAGTACTCGCGCGAGTTCTTCCGCCGCTACTACACGCCCGACGATGCCATCATCTTCGTCGCCGGCGACTTCGACAGGAAGGCCACGCTGGCCGCCATCGAGAAGGCGTACGGCGGCTGGAAGGGCAAGGCCGATCCGATGCCGGTGCCCGCCGAGCCCAGGCAGCGCCAGAGCAAGCGCGCGCAGGTGGCCTGGGACAAGCCCACGCTGCCGCGGCTGTGGATCGCCTGGCACACCTCCGCCGCCAGCGACATCCGGAATGCGGCGCTGCAGAACCTGCTCAACGCCTATCTCTTTGGGCCCACCAGCCCGCTCTACCAGGACCTGGTGCTGGGAAAGCAGCTGGTGGATTCGATGTACCCGACCTACGGCGATCACCGCGACCCCAACCTCTTCGGCGTTCTGATGCGGGTGAAGGACGCGAAGAGCCTCAAGGCGGTGGAGCACGCCGTGCTGATGGACATCAAGTCCTTGGCCGGCGGGAAGCTGGACGCGAAGCGCTTCGAGGCGGTGCGCTCCAACCTGCGCTACTCGAACATCATGGGTCTCGATACCGCCGACGCCGCGGCAGTGAGCGAGGCGGTCAACGCGGCGCTGACCGGCGACGTGAACTACCTCAACAAGGAGTTCGACGCGGTGGCGCAGCTGCAGCCGAAGGATCTCCAGGACTTCGCCAAGAAGAACTTCATGGACCTGAACCGCACCACCGTGACCCTGACCTCCGCCACCAAGGTGGGTGCGCGATGAGGCGCTCGGCTCTTCTGGGCGTGACAGCTTTGATGGTGGCGTGCGCACAACAGCAGCAGAGCGTGCGGTCTCCAGAAACGGCCGGAGCGCCCGCCGCCGGCAGCGTCGAGACCCCATCGCCGCGCGCTGCCGACGGCGGCGTCATCGCGCCGGGGCAGGAGACGCACAAGCCTGCGCAGCACGGGGCCGCTGCCGTCCCGGCCGAGCACGAGACGGCGCAGAGCGCCCCAGCGCCGGCGCCGGCGCTGACCAAGGTGGGCTCCGGCATCTCCTTGCTGGAGCTGCCCGCCACGCAGAACGCCATCGTCAACGTGCAGCTCCGCTTCCGTTCCGGCGCAGTCGACGATCCGCCGGGCAAGGCGGGCCTCACCGCCCTCACCGCCCAGGTGATGGCCGAGGGCGGCACGCAGGCGCTGAGCTCCAAGCAGCTGCTCGAGGCGCTCTTCCCCATGGCGGCCGAGCTGGACGTCCGGGTGGACAAGGAGATGACCACCTTCATCGCCCGCGTCCACAAGGACAACCTGGGCAAGTTCCTGCCCATCCTCACCGACGTGGTGCTCCATCCCCGCTGGGACCCGGCCGAGTTCAAGCGCCTGCGCGAGGCGGCGGTGAACGACGTGGAGAAGCGCCTGCGGCAGGGCGACGACGAGAACCTGGGCAAGCTCTCGCTGGAAGAGCTGATGTTTCGCGACCATCCCTACGGCCGCATCAACCTGGGCCACGCCGCCGATCTGAAGTCGCTCACGCTGCAAGAGCTGCAGACGCAGGCCGCCCGCGCCTTCACCGGCGACCGGCTCACCGTTGGCGTCTCGGGCGGCTATCCCGCGGGCCTGGGGCAGCAGATCGCGCAGACGCTCTCGGCGCTGCCCGCGCTGTCGCAGCCGCCACCCGCAGTGCCGCTGGAGAGGCCGCACGGGCCGCGCTTTCTCCTGGTGGAGAAGAACTCCGACTCCACCGCCATCTCCATCGGCATGCCTTACGGGCTCTCGCGCAAGGATCCGGACTGGCCCGCAATGTCGGTTGCGCGCAGCGCCTTCGGCGAGCACCGGCAGTTCAACGGCAGGCTGATGCAGCGGCTGCGGGAGCGGCGCGGGCTCAACTACGGCGACTATGCGTACATCGAATACTTCCAGCAGGAGGGCGGCGACGCGGCCTCCGCGCAACTGGGCCGGGCGCGCCACCAGCAGCAGTTCGCCATCTGGCTGCGGCCGGTGCGCGACGACAACCGGCTCTTCGCGCTGCGAGCCGCGCTCTACGAGCT
>DASRTX010000639.1:0-8039 GCA_035655715.1 Myxococcales bacterium
GTACAAGCCGGTGGGCGCGGCGGTGGTGGCGCTGGATCCGAAGACCGGCAAGGTGCTGGCCATCGCCGAGACCGGAGACGGCAAGGCCACGAGGCCCCTCTATCCCGCCGCCTCGGTCTTCAAGATCATCACCGGCGCCGCCCTCTTGGAGAAGGGCGTCAACCCCAACGTGGAGACCTGCTACCACGGCGGCATGCACGGCATCGTCAGCAAGCTGCTCGAGGACAAGCCGCGCGTGGATCGCCGTTGCCTGTCGCTGAGCATGGCGCTGGCCAAGAGCGCCAACGTGGTCTTCGCCAAGATGGCGGTGAAGCACCTGGACGGCGACGACCTGCGCAAGGAGGCCGAGCGGTTCCTCTTCAACCGGCCCATCTTCGATCAGCCGGTGGAGCAGTCCTCCGCCAACATCCCCGACAACGGCCTCGACTTCGCCAAGAGCGCGGCCGGGTTCGGGCAGGTGAAGCTCTCGCCCATGCACGCGGCGCTGATCGCTTCAGCGGTGGGCAACGGCGGCCTGGCCATGGAGCCGTCGCTGGTCGACGAGGTGGACGGCAAGGCAGTGGATCCCACCGGGTCGATGCGGCTGCTCAACCCGGAGACGGCCGGCACCCTGCGCGACATGATGAAGCTGACCGTCAGCCAGGGCACCGCCGCCCCCAGCTTCCGCGACCGGCACCACATGGTGCTGGGCGACATCGAGGTGGCGGGCAAGACCGGCTCGCTCAGCGACCACAAGGGGCCGTTCAAGGACTACTCCTGGTTCGTGGGGTTCGCGCCCGCCGACGATCCGAAGATCGCCGTGGCCGCGGTGGTGGTGAACGGAATGAAGTGGCGCATCCACGCTCCGTACATCGCCCGCGAGGCGCTCAAAGCTTATCTGGTGGGCGGGCCGCTGGGCGACCCGCCGGTGGCGCGGGTGCGGCATTACCGGCGGCGCAAGAAGCACGGCTGATGCACGAGTTGGTGCTGTACACGCGCGAAGGTTGTTCCTTGTGCGAGAAGGCCAAAGCGGCCATTCTCGTGCTGCGCCGCGAGCTGGCGTTCGGGTTCCGCGAGGTCGACATCGGGTGGTCGGGCGATCTCTATGAAGACCACAAGCACGACATCCCGGTGATCGAGATCGACGGCAAGCGGGCGTTCAAACACCGGGTGGACGTCCTGGCGTTGAAGGAAAGGCTGTCCTCATGAGCAAGGCTTACTCCGGCATTCCTCTCGACCAGAAGCGCACCTGGGTGGTGCCGCGCTGGCTCAAGGAGGCGTTCGTCGCCTTCGCGCTGGTCGCCGTCGCAGCGGTGGGCATCTCCAAGGCCGTGCAGCACTTCGGCGGTACCGCCGATCGCGCGCGCAACGCGATGGAAGCCGACCAGCTGGACGGCGCCGCGGCCGTCGACTTCAAGCTGCCTGCGCGCGGCGGCGGCGAGGTGGATTTGAGCGCGCTGCGCGGCAAACCGGTGCTGGTGAACTTCTGGGCCACCTGGTGCCCGCCCTGCCGCGACGAGATGCCCAGCCTCTCCAAGCTGGCCCAGGCGTTCGACCCGCAGAGCTTCGAAGTGGTGACCGTCAGCGTGGACGACGGATGGGAACCGATCGAGAAGTTCCTCGCCGGCTCCAAGATCACTTTCCGCGTGGCCCTGGATGAAGGCGCCAAGATTTCAAGGACTTACGGGACGAGCAAGCTGCCGGAAAGCTACCTGATCGACAAGGACGGCAAGCTGCGGTTGAAGTTCGTGGGCCCCCGGAACTGGATGGATCCCAACGTCGCTACGCTGCTGCAGTCCTATGGGGCGCGCCGCAAGGGCTAACCCCTTGCAAGACTTGCTGACGCAGCGCGGCAAGTGTCTGTAATCACACCGATCGTACGAGGGGCAAGCAGCCGGCTTTTGCTTGTCCCACTGGAGAGCCGCGGGCTATAACGCTTTCCGACTCCGCATTTTGTACAAATTTGCGAATGCGGGCGGCGAGGAGACGGCGTTGCCGATCAAGGTCGCATTGATGGGCCTCGGGGCCATCGGCCGCGGCATCGCCCGCTGCGCTCTGCAGAAGGCGGAGCTGGAGATCGTCGCCGCCATCGATCTCGATCCCGCGCGCGTGGGTCGCAAATTGTCGGATGTTGTAGACGCGCCGGCGCCGGATGTGATCATCGGCTCCGACGCCGCCGCCGAGATGCGCAAGGCGCAGGGCGGCATCCTCCTGCACGCCACCGGCAGCCGGCTCAACAA
The DNA here is from genome assembly GCA_035655715.1 of Myxococcales bacterium. GTDB lineage: Bacteria > Myxococcota > Myxococcia > Myxococcales > 40CM-4-68-19 > 40CM-4-68-19. Next base: position 2,220 of record DASRTX010000639.1, read on the forward strand.
CGTCGAGGGAGAGCTGGCGCAGGCGCTGACCGCGGGCATTTCGGTCGTCTCCACCTGCGAGGAGCTGTCGTATCCGTGGCTGCGCCATCCCGAGATCGCCGAGCGGCTGGATCGCCTGGCGCAGAAGCGCAAGCTGGCGATTCTGGGCACGGGCGTGAATCCGGGCTTCGTGATGGATCGCCTTCCCGCCACGCTCGGCGCTGTGTGCGGGCGCGTCGACCGCGTGCGCGTCACCCGCGTGGTCGACTCGCGCACGCGCCGCAAGCAGCTGCAGCTCAAGACCGGCGCGGGCATGAACGAGGAGGAGTTCGACCGCGGCGTGGACGAGGGCGCGCTGGGGCACGTGGGCCTGATGGAGTCGGCGGCCCTGGCGGCGCTGGGCGTGGGGCTGGAAGTGGACGAGGTGGACGAGTCCATCGATCCGGTCGAGGCCGACGAGGACATGCAGGGCGACGGTTTCCGCGTGCCCAAGGGCGGCATCGTCGGCATCCAGCAGGTGGCGCGCGCCTTCCACGACGGCAGGGAAGTGGCGAACCTGGACCTCACCATCGCGCTGGGCGCTCCGGAGCCGCGCGACGAGATCGAGCTCGAGGGCGATCCCGGTATCCGCGTGCTCATTCCCGGCGGGACACCGGGCGACAAGGCAACCGCCTGGACGGTGGTCCATGCCGCCCCGCTGGTGGTCGGATCGGAGCCGGGGCTGATCAGCGTTCTGGATCTGCCGGCTGGCAGATAGGGGAAGACACCATGGTCGATCGCAGCGCAGCAGGCCGGCAAGCAAAGCCCGCCGTCAACGAAGTAGAGAAGGGCGCCATCCGCCGCTTCGCCGAGGCCATCGGCGAGACGAACCCGATCTATTTCGAGGAGGCGGCGGCGCGGGCCGCGGGTTACCGATCGGTGGTGGCGCCGCCAACCTTTCCCACCACGCTGCGCGCCGGCAGCGATCTGCGCGAGGGGCTGATGCTCTCCCCCGGCAAGCACCTGCTCCAGGCCGAGCAGAGCTTCGAATACGCGCGGCCCATCGTCGCCGGCGACCGGCTGACGGTGCGCAGCAAGGTGGCCGGCATCGAGCAGCGCGCCACGCCCAGCGGGCCCACCGACGTCGTGATCATCGAGGACGAGGGCCGGGACGACGACGGCTCGCTCGTCTACCGCTCGCGCCAGCTTTGGGTCGTCCGCATGGCGCCCAAGCACGCCCAGGGAGAGATCCATGAGTAGCCGCAACGCCGCCAAGAAACTCTCGCGGCCCGCGTCCAAGCCCGTGACCAAGTCCGCGCCTCGCAAGTCAAAAGCGAAGCTGGCCAAGGTGACTCGCTTCCCGACCGCCAAAGTGGCCCGCAAGCCTCTTCCTCCGGTGAAGAAATCCTCGCCGCCTGCAGCCAAGAAATCGTCGCCGCCGCCGGCGCACATGCCGGCGCTGACGGCGCCCAAGCAGGTGCAGCAGCCCAAGCAGTCGCTGGCGCGCAGCTTCTACTGGAGCGAGCTGCGGGTGGGCGACGATCTGCCGCCGCTGACCAAGCCGGCCATCGATCGCGTGCAGATCGTCCGCTACGCGGCCTCGTCGGGCGACTTCAACCGGCTTCACCTGGACGAGCCGTATGCCCACGCGGTGGGGTTCCCCGGCCTGTTCGCTCCGGGCATGCTGGCGATGGCGTTCGTGGGCCAGCTGCTCACCGCCTGGCTGCGGCGCGGGCACGTGCGCAAGCTGTCGGCCCGCTTCGTCAAGATCGTCTGGCCCAACGACGAGCTGACCTGCCACGGGCGCATCGCCGAGCTGCGCAGGGAGGGCGGCGCCTGCTACGCCGACGTCGAGCTGTGGGCGGAGAACCAGAAGGGTGAGCTGGTGCTGCGCGGCCAGGCCACCTGCGAGCTGTACGAGTCTCCGCAGAACGGCGGCGGCGACACAGGCGGGCTGCTCTTCGCGCTGCAGGGATCCACCTCTACCCTGCCGGCCGGGCCGCACAAGCCGGCCCCGCCTGCGAAGTCTCCGAAGAAGAAGTGAAGCGGGCGCTGCTGGCCGCGGCATTGGGCGCGGCCGCGGCCTGTCACTCGGGGACGCGGCCGGCGCCTCCGGCGGCAGCGACAGCGCGCGATGGAGGAACGCCTGCGAGCCCGGCCGACGCCGGGGCGCGGCCCGATCCGGCGCAGGCAGCGTGGGAGCAGCGCGACTCCGATCCGGCTGCGCTGGACCGCGCCATCTCGCTCTGGGAGGAACAGGCGCTGGCCAATCCCCAGCCCGCCGCGCCGCTGCTGGGCGCCGCCCGCGGCCGCCGGCTGCGCATCGCGCGAGCAGAGCAGCGACCTGACTTGGACGCGGCCGCGGTGGCCGCCGATGCGCAAGCCTGCGCGGCCGACGCCCGCCGGTCGTGGGCTGCGGAGTATCCGGCGGCAGCGGCCGCCACCGACGTGGCCGAGGCCGGCGCGCTGATCGGCGCCCAAGGCGCGGAGGCGTTGTACCTGGAATCTGTCTGCACTGCCGAGTGGGCACGCATGCAGGGGTTCACCCCCCTGATCGAGCGCCGCGGGCAGCTGATGGCATCGTTCGCGCGCGTGGCGCAACTGGCGCCTGACCTGGACGGAGCCGGGCCGGACCGCGAGATCGGGGCGCTCTACGCGGGGCTGCCCGCCTATGCCGGCGGGGACCTCGACAAGGCCCGCAAGCATCTCGACGCCGCCATCGCCCGGGCCCCGCAGGATGCCCGCAACCGCATCGTGCTGGCCCGCGCGGTCGCGGTGAAGGCGCAGGACCGGGCGCTGTTCGAGGAGCAGCTCCGCACGGCAGGAGCCTCCCCCGATGCAGCGCTGGCCGCCCAGGCGCAGTCCCTCCTCTCCCGGGTGAACGACCTCTTCGGCCCCCCCGAGGCCGGCCAAGAAGTGCCAAAGGCGCCGCAGCGGTAGCGATTCATCCGCGCAACCTACGGGACGCGCGAGGCATGGAAGCTCCCGGGCAGCGGATGGATCTGCTTGAAGAAGAAGTCGCCCGTCCAGGTGCCGTCCAGCGCGTCGCCGTCGATTGCGGCGCTGCCGCCGAAGTCGAGCAGGTCGGAGTCGACGGGGGGCCAGGCCTTGGCCATGGCCGCAGTGACCGCCACGCCGACGCCTGTGACCGCCCGTTGGCAGATCGGCTCGGCCAGGCCGACGCCCACGATGCCGTCGGTGGCGGTGGAGATGTCCTGCGCCAGCCCGGCGCAATCGACCATGCATGGGTTGCCGCCGCGGCAGTCGGTGGCTTCCTCGACGCACTGGTACTGGCCGGAGGTGGTGAGCGCGAAGAGCGCGTTGACCAGCACCGGCATCAGCTCGTCCATGCGGACGCGCGCCTGCCGCTGGTCGAAGCGGAGGGTCCACCCTGTTTCGGCGCGCACCAGGGTGGCGGTGAAGGGCGAGACCCGCGGCGAGATGGAAGGCAGCAGATGTCCGTTGCACTGCGGGGCCCAGGTGGGGAAATCGGGCGAGTCCGTGGTGGTGAGGTCGACGCGCGCGCACTCGGGAGGCGAGGCGGGATCTCCGCGGATCTGGCCGTCGCAGAGGGGCAGCCAATAGAAGACCAGGCTGTTCCACGTCTCGGTGCCACGCAGGTGGAGGGCGTCGTCGCCGCGGCGCAGCCGCATGGAGCCCTCGGACCTCAAGTGCGAGAGCACGGTGGCGAAGTCGTCGGAGAGATGGACGAGCAGCTGGAACCAGCCCGGCAGGTACTGGCGCAGCAGGCGCCCGAGGAAGGAGTTGACGATCGACTGCACCCAGCCCGGCAGGCCGGGGATGGTGAGCTTGCCGAGCAGCGTCTGGTCCATCAGCCGCACCGCCTGGAAGAGATCCAGGGCCGCCTCGGGCAGCGTCTCTTGGATGTCGAAGTCGTGGGCCGTGAGCCAGAGCCCGGTGAGGTCGGGAGCGTCGTCGTCCAGGACGCAGGCTCCGCCGCCGCAGACCGGCCCGGCCTGGCAATGAAACCCAGGCGCGCACGTCTGGGGGCAGGAATCGCGACAGACGCCGCTGGACCCATCGCAGCACTGGTCCTCGCCGCAGGCGGCCACGTCGCACCCGGAGTCGGGAGGCGGGTCTGCCCCGCCACCGTCCTGGCAGTGCGGCGGGCTGCCGGCGCACACCTGTCCGGGGCCGCACTGGCCGTTGCTGGTGCAGGTGGCGCTGCCCGCCCCCTGCACCGTGACGTTGAAGGTGACCGCCGAGCCTCCCGCGAGCGACTGCGCCACGGCCTGCCACGGGCCTTCCGCTCCCCGCGCCGTGACGAGGAAGACCTGCGCCTCCCCGCCCGGGCCGGTGACGGCGGTGGCGGTTCTCGAAGTGGTTCCACTCCACTTGGCGGAGGCCGCGGGTGGCAGCGAGAAGGCGATGGCGTCGGATGCGACCGGATTGCCGGTCTCGACGTCGAGCTCGCGGACCCGGAGCGCGATGCTGCTCGAGACTCCCGCCACGGTGTTGGCGCTGGTTCCGTCGGTGGCGACCCGGGTGGCGGAGGTGGGGACGATCTGCAGCAGACGCCGCGTCCCCACCACCTCCAGGGTGAAGCCTGCGGATCCGGCGTCGAGATCGGCAGCGCTGGCCACGAGGTGGAAGGGCGCGCCGCCCGGATCGGGACCGGCGGTGATCTGGACCGCGGCGACGCCGGCGCCGTCGGTGACCGCGTCGGCCGCGTCCAGCCTGCCGTCCGCGGCCTCGCCTTCCTGGAATCGGAAATGAATCCGCGCGCCTGCCACCGGGCCCACCTGGTCCTCGGTGAGGATGACGTGCAGGGGACGCGTCTCGCCGGGGTGCAATTTGACGCTCGCGCTACCCGCCAGCGAGAGCGAGAAGGGGCTTCCGCCGGGCGCACGCGGCGGATCGCCTCCACAGGAAAGGAGCCCGATGCAGCAGACCATTGCACGGCGGGAATGAATCATTGCCAGGCCATGGTGAAGCATTGCCGGGCGATGCGATATCGGTCATCTGGACGACCCCCTCTTCTGCGGCGTCTAATGGTCTGATAGAAATTGTGCATGTCGCTGCGCGCGCAGGCGCTGCAGGAATTCGAGCTGCCCGCTGCCCCCCAGCGCATCGATGAGCTTTCCGCGTTCGCGCCCGGAACCGACGCCTGCAAGGTCTACGCTCCCGCCGGCCGCTTCCTGCTCATCCAGACCGCCGGCGCGCTGGCGCTGGCCTTCGAGGCCACGCTGTTCGATCTGCTGGCCGAGTCCCGCTATCCGTCGCCGCGCCCGCGCCGCGCGCGCGGCGGTTCGCTGATCGCCATGCTCGACGGTCGCGCCGCGGCCGCGTGCTACTCGGTGCCCGCAGGCGAGGAGCTGGCTCCCGCAGCCGCCAGCGCGCCGCAGTTGATGGAGGTGGGGCGCCTCCTGGCGCGACTCCACCACCTGGGGGAGACGCACCCCGCCTCGGTGGCGGACTGCCTCGACTTCCGGGCGCTGCTTTCGCGCATGCAGCCGGGCAAGGAACGGGATCGGCTGGAGCCCATCGCCACCGCGGGGCTGCCGCCGCTGCCGTCGGGGGCGGTGCACGGCGGCGTGCGGCCGACATGCGCGCTCTTCATCGGCGAGCGCTGCAGCGCCGTGTTGCCCTCCGCGATGTCGTGCTCGGCGGCGCTGGTGCTCGACCTGGCAGAGACGGCCGCCGGGTGGATGGTGCAGGCGGCGCGGCCCCTGGCGGCGCTGCGCGCGCTCGCGTCGGGATATCAGGCCATGCGCAAGTTGGTGCAGGAAGAGAAGGAGGCGCTCCCCGCGGCGCTGCGGTTCGCGTCGGCGCGAGAAGCCGCGCGCAAGTGTGTGATGGGCAGGCCGGAGCCCATGGCCGCGCTCGACTGCGTGGAACGGC
>DASRTX010000640.1:0-9498 GCA_035655715.1 Myxococcales bacterium
GCGCGTCTTCTCGCTCCCCTCGAGCCCGACCACGTCCTCCTTGCCGGAGTCCGTCCTGTGGTCGAGGTACTTCCTCGCATCGCTCGACCGGTAGGTGACGTGATGCTCTTCCATGTGCAGGTGCATCGGGTGCGTCCAGCCGCCGCCGCCGTTGTTGATGCCCCACGCCTCGGCCGCTCCGATGAACGGCGTCGCCAGCGGCACTTGCGGATCGAACTGCGCGCCGTTGATCAGCCACTGGGTCTCGCCGCCCAGTCCGCCGCGCTGCAGGGTGAAGTCGCGGACCTTGGGAGCGGCGGGATCGAACGGCGTCGGGGCGCGCAGCACCGTCTTCAGCCCGGGCAACACGCTGTTGTCGACCGCCGGCCCGTCGATGACGATGCGCATCATCGGCACCGCGTAGTTCGGGTCGAAGCCGATGTCGCCTGGCTGGTTCATCTTGCGCCCGTCGAGCATCTGCGCCGTGTTGGTCAGGTAGTAGACCGCCCCCGAGGGCGCGGTGCTGAAGTCGACGATGGCCTCACGCCGCTTCGCCGGCCAGATCTCGATGTCGTCCTTCCGCTGGATGTTGGGGAGCAGGCCGCCTTCGCTGGCGATCTGCGTCCAGATGAAGCCCGCGATGCTGCCGGGATCGGTCACCTGCTTGCCCTTGACCACCTTGCCGAAGAGCCACTGCCCCTGCGACCCGGGGAAGGGCATCGGCGTGCCGGTGCGGATCGACAGCCGGTACTGGCGGGAGACCGACGCGCCCAGGAAGCGGAAGCGGTACTTGCGCCGCTTCACCACCAGGGTGGGGAAGGCCGTGCCGTTGACGGTGAAGATGTCGCCGACGAAGCCGTGGTTCGGGTAGTGGCGGTGGTAGAGCTTGCCCCAATACTCGGGATGGATGTTTCCACAGACCAGGCCGGGCAGCCTCGGATCCGGGGTCAAGGGCGTGTGATCGTCCATGTGCTGCGTCACGCCGTCGTCCGCGCGAAAGTCGTAGAGCGCCATCGGGATGTCGTAGTCGACGTCGAAGGTGCCGTCGCCGTTGTTGGTCCGCACGCCGGGCAGCCGCAGCCCGTGGGTCTCGTCGCCGTTGTCCAGCACCGGGTCGTAGTGCGGCGCCAGGCCGACCATGCCCTTGTAGACGTTGGGTCCGGTGTGGTGCATGCGATGATCGTGGAACCAGAGGAACGACTGCTTCTCGCGGTCGTCGCCGCCGGCCGGATAGCCCAGGTAGAGGTTGTCCACCCACTCCGTCGGCCGGTACCCGCCCTCGTTCTCCACCATGTGGTGCGGCTGCCCGTCGCTCTCCGGCGCGGTGTGGCCGTTGTGCAGGTGGGTGAGGAACGCCCAGTCCGGGGCGCCGAAGTCGCCGCGGTCGAGGCACCTCGGGTTCAGGTCGAGGTCGTTCTCGAATCGCACCAGCACCGGCCTGCCGTATTCGCAGTTGAGCAGCGGACCGGGGAAGGTACCGTTGAAGCCGTAGATGGTGCTGTCCGGCAACAGGTACGACGGCACCTGCGTGCCGAAGAAGTTCACCAGACCCGCGGGTGTCGCCTGGGCACCGGTGGGAAGGGTCGTGGCCGCGCCGGCGTTGGTGATCGGCACCACCTGCGAAGTGGTGAAGCCGTGCGTGGAGACCTGGACGCGGATGTGGAAGAGCAGAGGATCGGGGAGTCCGAGCGTCACTCCGCCGGCCCCGGTCCCGCTCGTCCACTGCTGGTGGGTGCCGGCGTTGGGGATGCCCCAGCCCAGCTCGGAGTGGACCCCGGGCCGATCGCCGAAGGCGTCCTGGTGGCCCGCCTCCGGACCGGGCAGCACGACGCCGGCGCCGAACTGCACCGACTTGCGGACCGTCCAGGCGTTTGGATCGCCCGGGGCCGCGAGCGTGCCGTTGGGATACCGCCATCCCGGCCTCATCGCCCTGGGGATGGGAAGTGGGTCCTTGTACGGCTGGACGATGAAGGGGCTCGTCGCCATCGGCTCTCCGTCCACGCCGCAGCCCGTGAACGAGAGATCGCTGATTGGAATCGGCTGCTGGTCCACGCAGGCCTGCGCCCACGCCTGCTTCGTGACCATGCCCGCCGCGCCCGACAATGCGCCAGCCCTGAGCACGTCACGCCTGGTGAAATTCGTCCGCGCCATTTGTTCTCCTCCCGAGAGGCGGTGTGAAGGCTCGCCCGCACTCCTTCGGGAGGGGTCATGTGCAGTGGTCGTGCCACGCCGAAGTACGCGGATTTCCTCGGATGCGGTGATGTGCCTCCGTCACGCTTGCGCCTGCGAGCCGTTCGCCGGATGGCGGGAATCGGTGCGCGCAGATCGTTCGCGCAGCAAGATCGTCCGTCTCACTCTGAAGGCGGTCCGGAATTGGTGGCCTTCCGACCCAATCGCAAATCGTGCGCGAGTTCATTTCCGGGACGAACGGCGGATCGCGGGGCGCGCCTTCAGTCGTGAACGGGTTGTTCGAAGAGCTGCGGGCTTCAGTCCTGTTTCTGCCCGGCGATCACCGGCAGCTTGAGCCGGTACTTCTTCATCTTCGCGTACAGCGTGCCCTTGGCCACGCCCAGCGCGCGCGCCGCGCTGGTCACGTTGCCCTGGAACCGCACCAGCGCTTCCTGGCAGGCGCGACGCTCCAACTCCGCCAGCGAGATCACCTGCGCGGCGCTGCCTCCTCCGCGCGCCGCGAGGAGCGTCGGCGGGATCCGCGTGAGCACCGACTCGTCCGGAGGCAAGAGGCTGACCTCCGCCTCCACCAGATTCAGCAGCTCGCGCACGTTGCCCGCCCAGTCGCACGCCTCCAACGCCGCGAGCACGGGTGGCGCCACGGTCACGCGCCGGCGGGTCTGCTGCTCCAGCTGGCGCAGCTCGTGCTCGACGAGGATGCGCACGTCGCCCCTGTGCTCGCGCAGCGGCGGCAGGCGCAGGTGCAGCACGCGCAACCGGTGATAGAGGTCCAGGCGAAAACGCCCGGCGGCCACCGCCGCCTCGAGATCGTGATGGGTGGTGGCGATGATGCGCGCCCGCACGCGGATGTCGCGCACGCTTCCCAGGCGCTGCAGGACCCTCTCTTGAAGCACGCGCAGCAGCTTGGCCTGCATCTCCAGCGGCATGTCGCCGATCTCGTCGAGCAGCAACGTGCCGCGGCCCACCAGCTCGAACTTTCCCGCTCTGCCCGCCGCGCGCGCGCCGGTGAAGGACCCGCCCTCGTACCCGAAGAGCTCCGACTCCAGCAACTCGCGCGGAATGGCCGTCACGTTGATGGCGACGAAAGGCTGCGAGGCGTTGGCGGAGGCATTGTGGATGGCCTGCGCCAGCAGCTCCTTGCCGGTTCCGCTCTCCCCGGAGATGAGGATGGGGACGTCGGAGCCGGCGGCGCGCCGCGCATCCTCCACCACCCGAAGGAAAGCCGCGTCCTGGCCCACCACCTCGTCGAAGGTGAAGCGCGCGACGGAGCCCACCAGCCGCTGCGCGATGGATTGCTCCATGGCCACGTCGCGGAGCGTGGCCACCACGCCCCCTTCGTACGCGTGGGATCGGACCATGACCTCGCGCTTGGGCAGCGGCACGGTGTCGCCGACCAGATTCGGCCGCGCGACCAGCGCGCTGGCCAGCTGGCTCATGCCGGGCATGTCGCGCAGCCGCCGGCCGAGGGCGTCCTCGCGCCGCACGCCCAGGAGCGCGGCCGCGGCCTGGTTGAGCGCGCGCAGGATGCCTTGGCGATCGACGGTGATCACCCCGTCGCGGATGGCTGCCAACGTGGCGGCGTCGCGCGCCGCGTTCTCCCGCAGCGCCGCCGCCGCTCGCGCCCGGGCCAGCGTCGCGCCGGCCAGGGACGCGTAGAGGGCGAGCTGCTCGATGTCGCGCTCGGTGAAGACACCCGGCGCGGCGCGCTCGACCATCAGCACCAGGCCGTCGCCATCTTGTAGCAAGGGCAGCGCGCAGAGGGACGCCGGGTCTGCCAGCGGCCTGCTGCGCAGCTCCCGCGCCACCACCGGCCGGACTGCGCCGCGCGCGGCATCCTCGATCACCGCCGGCGTCGCTTCGAAGGGCGGGCCATGCCTGCAGACGGTCTCGACCTCCGGCCCCTCCTGCACGCGCAGCAGCGCCGACGTGGCGGCCGGGCAGACCAGCAGCGCCAGCTCGGGGATGCTCTGCGCCAGCAGATCCATGTCCTCGATGGCGGAGATCTCCTGCGTGGCCACCGCCAGTTGGCCCAGCCGCGCGCGATCGTTGGCGGAGTGCTCCAGGGCGGAGATCAGGTGCTCCTCGGCGGAGGAGACTACGTCCAGCACGTCGTCGATGGCGTCGTAACCGGCGCAGCGCTGGAGGTTCATGCAAGGACCGCCGCCCGAGGCTTCGCAATGGCTGGAAACCACTTCTTTCAGGTGGGAGCGCCGTTCGTCCAACTGCGCCATGGTCCGGCCGAAATCGGTGTCCGCGCGGTCGATCAGGCGGCGGCCGAAAGAACGGAAGGCGCCGCGCAAAAGTTGCAGGTCGCGGGAGCCGCCGGCCCGCGCCAGCAGGGGCTGCGCGCGGGCGAGCCAGGCGGAGGGAGATTCGCCCGGCTCAGACGCGGCGGCGGAAGCCCGGACCAGGTAGGCCAGGCCGAGATCGCGCTGTGCGCCGATGCGGTCGAAGGTGGCGATGGCCCGGTCGAGCAGGGCGCCCACGCCCGGCGTCGTTCCCTTGCCGGAAAGATCGATGCGTGCCTGAAGCAGATCGGCCCGCGCGCCCAGCACGCCCGACCGCGCGGTGGCGCCCACCACCGCCGCGAGATGGGCGGCGGCAGAGGCGTGATCGCCCATCGCCAACGCCAGGTTCGACGCGGCGATCCGGGCATAGACGCCGCAGGATTCGCCCATCACATCTGCTTGCAGCGTCTGCAGCGCATCGGCGAGGAGCTGGCTGCCGAGGGCGGGTGTCTGCTCGGGGAGGAGCGCCTGCGCGTGCAGGAGGCGCAGGATGGATTCGCCGCACGCGTCTCCCCGCGGGGCCGAGGATCTCCGCGCGCGCTCCACGTGCACCTGCGCGCGGGCGGGGTTGCCGGTTTCGATCTCCACCAGCGCCCAGCCGAGGTGGATGAGGGGATCGGCCGGATCGCGCGACCAGCGTGCCCGCAGCAGCGCGGCCTCCGCATCCTGGGGACGCCCGGCCAGGGCGAAGAGGATGGCGCAGGTGACGTGCGTCCCGGTCCCCTTCGAAGACACCTCTTGTGCTCGCGCAGCCCGCAGGCGGCCCGCCAGCGGATCCTCGCTGGCGAACTCCCGCAGGAGCATCTCGTGAAGACAAATGCGGTCAGACGTGTCGTGCACCTGAATGGATCCCCCCGAATCCCATCAGTCCATATATGCAGATCTTATGCCCGGCAGGCAGCAATTGAAAACTTGCCGAGCAATACCTCGGATTACGCAGTTCAGGAAAGGGGCCTTGCGTCCAATGTCTGGAATCTGGCCGGCTACAATCTGCTCTTGATGTGCGGCACCGGCGGCTCCAGGATCCGGCCGCCCTGGCAGCACATCTGCGGGTGCGTCAGCTCGGGCGCGCGTGTCCAGGGCTCATGCACGGCCTGCAGCAGCCTGGTGGAGGCGATCCGCGCCGCCGGGTCGGCGCGGACGAACTTCAGCGCTACGTCGGTGCCGTTGGCGTCCGCGCGCACCACCTCCGCGCGGCCGAGTTGGGGTGGGTAGGCGGGTCCCGCGCCGATCAACCGCGCATCCACCGGAGGACCCTTGCGCAGCCCGGCGGCTCCCACCACGCGCATGGCGGCCAGGCTGACGTCGACGATGCGCGCCACGCAGGGGTCGCCGTCCTGCCGCACCTCGACGATCAGATCGCATCCGATCCGGGGCTGCCCCCGAGACCTGAGGCCCTGGTCCAGCTTCTTCGCCAGCCGCGAATCGGGAAACTCGATCCAGGCGCCGGTCTGGTCTCCGTCGACGTGGCCGATGACGCTGCCCCGCTGCGTGCTCACCTGCCCGTTGGCGAGCAAGAACTGCACCATCACCCTGTTGCCCGCCGAGAGCGCGGCCTGGTTGCCGCGGAAGAAGAAGAGCGTGCGGCCTTCGGTGACGTGAAGGTGGTTGTGCAGCTGCTCCACGTCGGTGAAGCGGGTTCTTAGAAGTGTCGGGACGAACGTCTGCACGGAAGCACCCTACGGCTGCGGGGCTTGCCGCGTCCATCGGGCCGGCCCTCCGGCGCTGTTCACGGGAGCGCAACCCTGCGCCCTCGACTTGCATCCGCCGCGCTCGGGGCGTAGCCGGAAGCGATGATCGAGCACATCAGCCTGCGCTGCAAAAACCCCAAGGCCAGCAGGCGCTTCTACGAGAAAGCGCTGGCGCCACTGGGCTACCGGATGGACAAGGAGTTCGGCGATGCCTTTGGCTTTGCCCAGGGCGGCCGCCACGATTTCTGGGTCACCAAGGGCAAGGTGGGCACGCCCGCGCATCTCGCTTTCCATGCGGCGAGCACCAGGCAGGTGGACGAGTTCTACGACGAGGCGATCGAGGCGGGCGGGAAGGACAACGGCCGGCCGGGACCGCGGCCGGAGTACGGGTACGCCGCCTTCGTGCTGGACCTCGACGGCCACAACGTCGAGGCGGTCATCTGGGACGAGGAACTGAAGAAAGGGAAGAAGCGCAAGAAGCGTTGACGTGCACGGGCACGTGCACGTCTTCAGAGCACCCGCCCCCGCAGCTCCCAATGCGGCGCCGCGATGATCTCCGCTCCTGCCAGCATTCCATCCCCCGCCGCCTGCGTCGCCGCCAGCACCGCGGCCTCCACCGAGTCCAGACCTCCCCGCAACACGAACCATGCCTTGCCGCCGATCCCGCGGGCCAGGTGCAAAAGCTGCAGCCGCACCGCCGCCGCCTTGCACGCCGCGTCGGCCGCGCGCAGCGCCGATGCCACCGAGAGCAGCTCCACGACTCCGGCTGAATCGGCCCCCGCGTCGTGGCCAAACCCGCGCGCGCCCGCCCGGATCGCCGGCAGCAACTGCTCGTGCGCCTGTGGCAGCAGGAGGCGATCCAGCAGCGCATCGCCCGCGGCCTGCGCGCCCGCAGCCGAGGATTCCTCGATCTCCGCGACGCCCCCCGCGAACAGGATCAGGTACTTGCCCGGGCTCACCGGACCGCACTCGAGCAATTCCACCGGGGCGCGCTTCACCACGGCATCGGCCACCACCACGCCGCGGGCCAGCGAGGACACCTCGAGCAGGGCGAGCGCGGCCGGCCGCGGGCCGGAGTCGAGGTCTCCGCTAGACAATGCGGAACTTGTCCTTGAGCGTGCAGCGGCGCTCGCGGGTGAAGGTGCGCGCGGTGGTGAGCCCGTCGCCGGAGGAGCCCGCGATGGTCCAGGCGGTATAGCCTTCGCCCCCCACTCCGAGGCCCGCGTACGAGGGCGCGTTCTTCACGAACAGGGAGGTGTTCACCGCGCGCGCCATGTCGTGCAGGTTGTCGATGCTGCGCGAGTGCATCACCGCGGTGTGGAAGTACCCGTGCTCGGCCTTCACCGCCTCGCTGATGGCCACTTCCACGTCCTGCACGCGGACCATGGGCAGGACGGGCATCAGCATCTCCAGCTGCACGAAGGGATGGGTCGATTCCACCTCTGCGAGCAGGATGGGCGGATCCCCTTCGACGCGGATCCCCGCCGCCTCGGCGATCCGGCGCGCGTCCTTGCCGATGAAGTCGCGATTGACGTGGCCGTCGCGGGTCACGACGGTCTTCTCCAGCCGGCTGAGGTCGGCGCCGTGGACCTCGAACGCGCCGTTGCGGAGCAGCTGGCGCTTGAGCGCATCGGCGACGGAGCGGACCACGAACAGCTCCTTCTCGACGATGCAGATGATGTTGTTGTCCATCCCGGCGCCCAGCACCACGTCAAGACCGGCCTGCTCGAGGTTGGCGGTCTCGTCCACCACTACCGGGGGATTCCCCGGCCCCGCGCAGATTGCCCGCTTGCCGCAGGACATGGCCTGCTTCACCACCGCGCCGCCGCCCGTCACCACCACCACCTGGATGCCACGGTGCTTCATCAGGGCCTGCGCGCTCTCGATGGTGGGCTCGGCGATGCAGGCCACCACGTTGGCCGGCCCCCCGTTGGCGACGATGGCCTCGTTGATCCAGCCGATCACGGCGCGCGAGATCTGCTTCGCGCCCGGGTGCACGTTGAAGACCACGCTGTTGCCGGCGGCGATCATGCTGATGGCGTTGTTGACGATGGTCTCGGTGGGATTGGTCGATGGCGTGATCGAGAGCAGCGTCCCGAAGGGCGCGCGCTCGTGCAGCGTGAGCCCGTCGTCGCCGGTGAAGGCCACGGTGTCGAGGATCTCCAAGCCCGGCGTCTTCTCGATGGCGACGCGGTTCTTGATCTTCTTGTGTCCGACCCGCCCCATGCCCGTCTCCGCCACCGCCTTCTCGGCGATCTCGTCGAGCCGATCGAGGCAGGCCTTGCGGACTGCCGCGATGCACTTGGCGCGGGTGGCGAGCTCCAGGTCCTTCCAGATCTCGAAGGCCTGGTTGGCCGCCGCCACGGCCTGGTCGAGGTCGTCGAATGCGCCGGGCGTCCTGCCGCGCAGGTAGACCGGCGCCGCCGGGCGCGCCTCGGCCTCGCGCAGCCTCTCCACCACCTTGTCGACGAGGCGCTCGATCTGGTCGGGAGGCAGCATGGCGCCTTACTTGGTGTAGGTCTGACGGCCTTCGAGCTCGATGGAATCGACGATGGCCATGATGGTGGCGTCCACCGGCCGGTCCTTGGTCACCCTGGTCTGCCGCGCCGAGGAGCCGCTGGCGTAGAGCACCACCTCGCCCACGCCGGCGCCCACCGCGTCGATGGCCACGACCAGGGAGCCGGTAGGCTTGCCCTCCGCGTCGGCGCCGCGCACCAGGAGGAGCTTGAGCCCGCTCAGCTCCTCCTCCTTGTTGGTGGAGACCACGGTCCCGACCACGCGCCCGAGCAGCATGGCTACTTCTTGCCGCCGCCCGCGTTGCCGCCGCCCAACTCGCGCCGCGCGTCGTCGGTGCGGCCGAGCGGCAGCGCGAGGTCGATGTTGGCGTGGGGGCGCGGGATGACGTGCACGCTGACCAGCTGTCCCACCCGCTCGGCCCCGCGCGCGCCCGCCTCGGTGGCGGCCTTCACCGCCGCCACGTCGCCGCGGACGATGGCGGTGACGTACCCGCCGCCGATCTTCTCGTAGCCGATCAGCTCCACCTTCGCCGCCTTCACCATCGCGTCGGCGGCCTCGACCATGCCGACGAAGCCCTTGGTCTCGATCATCCCCAGCGCGTCTGCCATGCACTCTCCCGTGGTGAGCGGGGCGACTGCTAGCACGGCGCGCAGAGCGCACGCAATCATCGGTTCAAGCCGCCGGTCTTGCCGGCGGTTGGAGGGTTCTTCGGGAACACGCGCCACGACGCCGGCGTGGACGGGGCGGGGTCGCGGCTTCAGACATGCGGAAACCGCGCACGAGGTCTGGCTGGAGCCCGCAGTCTGGGTTTGAGCGGTTTCCGAACTCGCCGC
>DASRTX010000641.1:0-3871 GCA_035655715.1 Myxococcales bacterium
GCTCCTCTCCGGCGTCCACGCCACCGTCGCGGGCGTGCTCCTGGCCATGCTCGTGCCGGTGCGGGCGCGCATCGAGCCGGCCCGCTTCCTGGGCACGGTGCGGCACAAGCTCGCGGAGCTGGAGAGCGTCCCGTTGAGCAGCACCAGCATGGTCTCGGACAGGGCGCAGCTCGCATCGATCGGGGACCTGCACGATGCCGCCGGCAAGTTCCTGCCCGCGGGCATCGCGCTGGAGCACCTGCTCCATCCCTGGACCGCCTTCGTCATCCTCCCGCTCTTCGCGCTCTTCAATGCCGGGGTGCACCTCTCGAGCGGGGCACTCGATCGACTGCAGAGCCCGGTGAGCCTCGGCATCGTCGTCGGCCTCTTCGCGGGCAAGCAGATCGGGATCACGCTGGCCTCGTGGATCGCGGTGCGGGCCCTTGGCGCCGAGCTGCCCGCCGGCGTCACCCTTCACCAAGTATGGGGGGCGAGCGTCCTCGGCGGCATCGGATTCACCATGTCGATCTTCATCTCCGGCCTCGCCTTCGGCGACGAAGGCCTGGTCGCGTCCGCCAAGCTCGGCATCCTCGCCGCCTCGGTGCTGGCCGGCGCCTGCGGCTACGCCGCCTTGCGATGGATCCTCCGGACGGGCTGAGCGCTGGACTTGCTTTCCCCACCCCCGACCACGTGCCGAATTGCGCGCGGCACGGCGCCTGTCGTGCGCGCAGGTGAGGCGAGTTGCTCCATTGAAATCGCTGGCCAAACGTCGCGCTGCCGCTTTCCAATGGTTTGCCCGACAAGGATCTTGCAGGGAGGGGGCGGCGCGTGGTTCCTTGCGCACACACAACCGTGCACGGTTCGCCCCAGATCGAAGGAAACGAATGAGCCTGATTCGCCGGTACAGGATGCTGTCGCTGCGCGGCAAGCTGATGACGTTGTTCGTTTCGCTGCTCGCCGCCGTCGTGCTGTTCCTGGTGGTGTTCTTCCCGGCGCGGATGAACTCCGTCTCGCGCCAGGCGCTGGAGACGCGGGCCCGTGGCCTGGTCACCGTGCTGGCGCTCAACGTCGCGCCGGGGATGGAGTTCGACATCCGCGACGACGTGGAGAAGAGCCTCGGCACGCTGGCCGTGGTTCCCGACGTCGTCTACGCGGTGGCGCGCAGGCCGGACGGCTCGGTGGCGGGCACCTTCCGCGACGCGCAGCGTGCTCCGGCGGTGGCGGTGCAGAAAGATCCCCTGCTCTCCGAGCGCGACGGCGTGCTGATCGCCGCGGCGCCCATCGTCACCCGCATCGGCGGCGCCGGCACGCTGGTGATCGGCGTCTCGCTCGCGCCGCTGGCGAAGGCGCGGCGGGCGAATCTCCTCAGCGTCGGCGGCGTGGCGGCGGTGATCTTCTTCATCGGCGTCTTCCTCACCCTGGTCATCGGGCGGCTGCTTTCGCGGCCCCTCGAGCACATGACCGAGGTGGCGCTGCTGATCGAGACGGGCAACCTGGCCGACGCGGAGCGGCGGCTGCAGAAGTCCGCCGTCGGCCGTGGGAGCGAAGGGAGCTCCGACGAAGTGGGCCGGCTGGCGGCGTCGTTCACCCGGATGGTGGCGGCGCTGCGAGAGACCACCTCCACCCTGCAGCGCGCCGCGCAGATGCTCGGGGAGTCGGTGGAGAACCTCTCCGCCACTGCCCGCGAGCAGGACCAGACCGTGGCGCGCCAGGCCGCCGCGCTTCAAGAGACCCAGACCACGGCGCAGGAGATCCGCCAGACCGCCGAGGTCGCCGGCCAGAAGGCCGCCGAGGTTCTCCGCTCCACGCAGCGCGCCGACGACGTGACCAGGTCCGGCGAGACCGCCATCCAGCAGAGCCTCAGCGGGATGAGCGCCATCCTCTCCAACGTGCGCGAGATCCGCAGCCGCATCGGCGAGCTCAACGACCGCTCGCAGGCCATCGGAAAGATCACCGAGACGGTGAAGGACCTGGCCGACCAGTCGAACATGCTGGCGCTCAACGCCGCCATCGAGGCGGTGCGCTCCGGCGAGCACGGCAAGGGGTTCGCGGTGGTGGCGCGCGAGATCCGCAGCCTGGCCGATCAGTCCATCCAGGCCACCGGCCAGGTGCGCAACATCCTCACCGACATCGGCGTGGCCACCAGCTCCGCCGTCAAGCAGACCGAGACCGGCGCCGCCGAGGTGGAGGCGGGTCTCAGCCAGCTGAGCAGCTCCAGCAACAACATCCGCGAGCTGGCGGAGATCGTCTCGCAGAACTCGGGCACCGTCCGCCAGATCGTCGCCACCGTCAGCCAGCAGAGCGCCGGCATCGCGCAGATCTTCGGCGCGGTCAGCGATCTCAACTCGATGATGTCCGACACCGTCCGCCGGCTGCAGACCACCACGCAGGCTATCTCCGTCGTCAAGGACGTGTCGCAACAAGTCCTCGATCTCACCCGCCGCTACCGCGTCTGAAGAAAGAAGAAATGCCCGCAGTCCGTTCTGTAGCCCTCGCAGCCTTCGTGTTCCTTGCCGCCCTCGCGCCCGGGCGCGCCGCCGCCGAAAACGCAAGCTTGCCCGTTCCCCTGCAGGCAGCGCTGGTCAAGCGCATCCTCGCCTACGACCGGACGCTGGACGGCCGCGCCGACATGCGCGTGCTGGTGGTGGCCGGCGGCGATGCCGACGCCGCCGAGCAGATCGTCTCGGCTTTTGCCGGCATGGCCGTCAACGCCCAGGTGGTGAAGGCCTCCCAACTCGCTTCCTCGCTGGTGCCCGGAACCGTGGTTCTGGTGCTCCCCGGCGGGCTCACGGCCGCGGTGGAGGAGAGCTGCCTCCGCGCCAAGGCGCTCTCGCTCGCGCCGGTGTCGAGTTGGGCCGAGGATGGGAAGGTCTCGGTCGGGATCGGCACCCGCGACAACAAGCCCGAGATCGTCATCAACCTGAAACGGTCGAAGGCCGAGGCGCACGACTTCTCCACCCAGCTGCTCAAGCTGGCGCGCGTCATCCCCTAGCGCGGCCGGGCGACCCCCGGGACTGCCGCAGCTCGCAGCGGCGCCCTCCAGCGCGCAGCTTGAAGCTGGAGGCGCGCGCAATGGAGAGCATCAAGCAAGTGCTGGGCGACACGCAGGGCGAAGAGGTGGTGCGGCTGCTGCGCGCGGTGGAACGCGGCGACCACGATTCCATCGACGGCGGCCGCGCCCTGGCGCAATTCGAGCGGCTCACCCGCGGGCTTGGACTGGTGGAGTTCGCCGAGGTCGTCCGCGAGGCGCTGGGATATCTTTCGCGCCCGCAGCGGCTGGCGCTGGGCGAGCTCCTGCAGGCTCGCGCCCGCTACACCGACCTGACCGCCCCGGGGCTGATGAGGCAGGGCGTGCAGGATCCCGGCGAGATTGCGCTTGCGCTGCAGGCGCTGCACCGCGAGGACCCGGCGCTGGTCGCGCAGCTCCTCGGATCCGAGTTTCGCGACCTGCCGGTGATGAAGCTGACGCTGGCGGCGCTGGCCGCGGTGGCGGCCACGCGCGGAGTGCGGCCGCCCCAACCCGGCTGACCTTGGGGTACCTTGCGCGGGCATGTTCCGCTCCTGGTACGCCACCTGCCCGCGCGGCGCCGAAGAAGCCCTGGAGATCGAGCTGCGCGCCATCGGCGCCAAGGGCGTGCGCCCCGGGCAGGGCGGGGTGCGCTTCACCGGAGAGCGCGAGGTCGCACTGCGCGCCTGCCTGGCGGCGCGCACGGCGCTGCGCGTGCTGGAGCCGATCGGCGAGTTTCCCGCCCTGACGGCAGACGAGCTGTATCGGGGCGCAATGGAGCTGCCCTGGTCCGAGTTGATCGCGCGCGGACAGACGCTGGCGGTGGCGGCGAGCGGCCGCACCGAGCAGCTCACCCACACGCACTTCGTCGAGCAGAGACTCAAA
>DASRTX010000642.1:0-5205 GCA_035655715.1 Myxococcales bacterium
GGAACGCGCCTGGAGACGTGGAAGGATTCCTGGACGATGACCGCCACCGAGCAGAACTGGCGCACGCTGGACAAGGTGCTGGAGCTCGCGGCACGGCATGACGCGTCGCCTGCGGCGATCTCGCTCGCGTGGCTGCTGCAGAAGCCGGAAGTGTCCAGCGTGATCGTCGGCGCGCGCACCGTCCAGCAACTGCACGAGAACCTGCGCGCGCTGGAGGTGAAGCTGCCGGCGCAGGAGGTGAAGGAGCTCGACGAGGTGAGCGCGCCGCAGTGGGGCTACCCCTACAACTTCATTGGTGCGCGGGAGCCGTGGTGAAGTCGAGGTCGCCGCGCCAGCGCACCGCCACCGGCTTGCCGTCGCGCAGCGCGGGCTTGTAGGTGCAGCTGGCGATGTAACGCTGGATGGCCTTGAGCGCCCCGTGCGAGGCATGGCCGCTGATCTTCACGTCGCTGACCTTGCCGTCGGCGCCCACCAGATAGACGGCGGAGATGATTCCGCTCACGCTCTCGCCCTGCGGAATGCGCGGTCCGCGGCCGCGGCATGACTTGCGCACCGGCGCGGTCTGGCCCTCCGCCGCTTCGGCGCGAGGAATCTCGACGGCCGCCACCTCCCGGTCCTCGTCGGGCGGAGCGTGGGCGCAGCCGGCGACGAGCAGCAGCAGGATGGCGCTTTTCATCGGTCGAATCGGAACTCGGCGTGGGCCTCGGTGCGGACGGACTTCTCCCCGTCGCGCAGCGGCTCGTAGGTGCACGACTCGAGGTACTTGCGGAGGGAGGCAAGCACGGCCTTGCCGGCGTCGCCGGCGAGCCGGACTTGCGACACGGTTCCGTCCTCGCCGACGACGAAGTCCGCGGTGACGGCGCCGCGCACCTTGTCGCCCTTGGCCAGGCGCGGCCGCTCCGCCTTGCAGCTCTTGAGGACCACCTGGCCGAGGATGCTGCGCTCGGTATGGACAGTGCTGGCAGCGGCGCAGACACTTTCCAGCTCGGCCTGCCGCTTGCGCAGCTCCTGCACGACAGCGGGCCCCGCGCCGTCCGGGAGGACGTCGATGGCGCGCTGCTCCCCGATGCTGGCCTCGAGGCAGTGGCCCGCGGCAGCCTGCATGTGGGCGAGCGTATCGAGGACGTCCGGGCGTCCGGGCGCCAACTCCACCGCCCGGACGGCGTTCTCGAGGGCGCGGCTCTGGTCGCCCTGCTTCTGCCGCACCCAGGCCAACCGCATGAGGACGCCGGGATTCTCGGGGGCGAGTTGGGCCGCCTTCTCCACCGCCGAAAAGGCCTGCTCATCGCGATCGGAGAGGAGCACCCACGCTCGCCAATCGTCGGGGTGGAGGCGCGTCGCGGTGGCGGCATCGCCCCCGCCGGAGATCTGCAGGGCGAGCGGGTTGCCCGGATCCGCCTGCAGAGCAGAGGCTAGCAGCGCCTGCATCCGCTCCGCGCGCTCCTGTGTCTTGGCGTATCCCGGCGAGAGCCGCTGGAGGTCTGCGAGGATGGCATGGACCTCCCCTGCGGGCAGCGGCCGTTCGACCACCTCGCCCTTCCATGGCGCCACCGGCGCCACCCGGACCGAGATCTTCCCCGCCTTGATCCAGGCGTCGATCCCCTGCTGCATCCGGCTCTCCGTCATCTCGGGAAAGGCGGTCGAGAACGCGTAGAACTGATCCTCGCCGCGCGCGAGCGCCTGCAGCATCGAGTCGAACGCCGCCGGCCGCGTGTCGATCAGCCAATGCACCAGGATCCACGCGGAGGTCTCGAAGGCGTAGCCGTCCAGGGCTGACATCCGCTCGGCTTCGCGTCCGGTGCGCATCACCGACCAGTAGCTGCGCGTGGGCCGCTGTTGCAGGAAGAGCAGGCGGTCCCGGTCCACGTTGCCGACTTCCACCTCGCCCGCCCGGCGGTCGAACCGCAGCGTCTCCAGGTAGCAGGAGATGCCCTCGGCCACCCAGCGCGGGTTGCGCACCAGGAACTCGTTGGTGATGACGTGGGCGAGCTCGTGCTTGAGGAAGGTCTGGTCCCGGGGGTCCTGCGAGCCGTTGATCACCATGATCGGCTCCTTGAACGCGTCGTCGGTCACGAACCCCGCCAAGCCTTTCATGGCGTAGTCCTGCATTTCGCGCTCGCTCTCCAGCTCGATGACCTGCGCGCGCCCCGGCGCCATCCGGGCCGCGTGCCAGCCTGCTCCGAGGAGCCCGATGCGCACTTCCTCGAGGTCCACGACCGTTCGCCGGGCATCTTCCAGGGGAAGGTCGGTCCGAAGGGTGAAGTGCTCGCTCCGGAGCTCGTGCCATGCTTCCGGACGGATCGGCCGCGCCCCGTGAGCACAGGCGGCGGCGAAGCAGAGAAGCAGCAGGGCGGAACGGCGCATGGGTGCAGGCTACCCGGGCAGGGGCAGCCTGCCAAAGCGCAGAGTGGGCTAGCCGGCGGCGACGAACTCGGCCGTCCGTCCCCACTGGAAAATGGTTTCAACACTGCGAGCGCCCTTGCAGGTCTGCCAGAAACGTGAAGGGCGCCGGGCCTTGCGGCCGGGCGCCCTTCGACGTCGCTTCTGCTTCCTCGTCCGCCGGCCTAAGCCGCTTCTTCGAAGTCCGACAGATACCGGCTGAGGAAGTTGCGCGTGCTCTTCTCCACCTGGCGCACCCGCTCGCGCGAGAGGCCCCACTCCTTGCCGAGGTCCTCCAGCGTGCGGGGATCGTCCTGGGTCAGGCGGTCGCTCAAGATGTCCCACGCCAGCTCGCCCATGCGCTTGCGCACCTTGCCGAGCGCGCTGCGAACGTTCTCGTTCTGCTCGGCGCGGAGCAGCTGCGCGTCGGGGCCCGGGCCCTCGTCGGCGAGGCGGTCCAGATGCGTGGCGTCGCTGTCGCCGTCCGTGCCCAGCGTCTCCTCCAGCGAGATGTCGCGAGGAGGCAGGCCGCCGTTGGGCATGGTGCGGCGCACCGCGCTCGGCCCGTCCTTCAGGCAGCGCGTGATGTAGGCGCGGATCCACCAGACGGCGTAGGTGCTGAACCGGTTTCCCTTCTCGGGATCGAAGTGCTCGATGGCCTTGAGCAGTCCGTAATTTCCCTCCTGGACCAAGTCCTCGAGTCTCACCCCGCGCCCCATGAACTTGCGCGCGACCGAGATGACGAGGCTCAGGTTGTGCACCACGAGCTTTTCCTGCGCCCGCTTGTCGCCCTTGCGCGCCTTCCGCGTAACCACGAGCTCAGTCTCGCGGTCGAACGGCGGGTGCGCGCGGATCAACTTGATCAGCGGCGCGAGATCGTCGAATTCACTGCGGTCACGCGGCATCGTTCATTTCCTCTCGTTCTCCCGACAGCACGACGTCCTGCTTCCCTTTCGGATCTGACTGCTGAACAGCGATTCTGCTCACGCATTCCTTTGCGTCGTTCACGCTTTCTTCGATGCACAACGAGCGGCGGTGTTGCGCATTTCCGATTGTGTCGTTATGACGCACGATCCTCCTGCACCTGTTTAGACGCCTGAGGGCCGGATTCGGTGCCACCCCGCGCCGCTTTTCATGAACCTGTAAGTCGCTGGTTCGAGGCGTCGTTTGCCGGCCCCACGCGCGCCCAGGCCCTCGGTTGGCCGGCAATCCTCGCAGGCGAGTCCACCCTTCTGCTCGCGCCCACCGGCTCCGGCAAGACGCTGGCAGCCTTTCTGACGTCCATCGACCGCCTCATGTTCACTGCGCCACCGAGCAAAAAAGCCCGGTGTCGTGTGGTGTACGTCTCGCCGCTCAAGGCCCTCGCCGTCGACGTGGAGCGCAACTTGCGCGCGCCCCTCGCAGGCATCGCGCAGCAGGGCAGCCACCTGCACCTGCCCACCGTGGGCATCCGCACGGGCGACACCCCGGCCAGCGAGCGGGCGCAAATGCTGCGCGCGCCGCCCGACATTCTCATCACCACGCCAGAGTCGCTCTATCTGCTGCTCACCTCGCAGGCGCGGGAGATCCTCCGCTCCGTCGAGACGGTGATCGTCGACGAGATCCACTCGCTGGTCCCCACCAAGCGCGGGGCGCACCTCTTCCTTTCCCTCGAGCGGCTGCAGCATCTCGCAGGTCGGCAGCTGCAGAGAATTGGCCTTTCGGCCACCCAGCGGCCGCTCGACGAGGTGGCGCGGCTTTTGGGCGGAGGCGAGGCAGGGGCGAGGAAATGGAAGCAGCGGCCGGTGACCATCCTGGACGCCGGGAGCAAGAGGCAGCTGGAGGTGCGCGTCGAGGTCCCGGTCGAGGACATGTCGAAGCTGGGCGAATTGGACCCGGAGCTGCCCTCCGGACCGGCGGCGGCGGGGCCGCAGCGGCGGAGCATCTGGCCCTCCATCCACCCGCGCCTGCTGGAGCTGATCCGCGCCCACCGCTCGACCATGATCTTCGTCAACTCGCGCAGGCTGGCGGAGCGTCTGGCCGGAGCGCTCAACGAGTTGGCCGGGGCGGAGGTGGCGCTGGCCCACCACGGGTCGGTGGCGCGCGACAAGCGCCAGGAGATGGAGGATCGGCTCAAGCGCGGCGCACTGCCCGCCATCGTGGCAACCAGCTCGCTGGAGCTGGGCATCGACATGGGGGCGGTGGATCTGGTGGTGCAGATCGAGTCGCCGCCCTCCATCGCCTCCGGCCTTCAGCGCATCGGCCGCGCCTCGCACCAAGTGGGCGGCGTGCCCAAAGGCGTGGTGTTCCCGAAGCACCGCGGCGATCTGCTCTGCAGCGCCGCGGCGGCTGCGGGAATGGCGGCAGGCCAGGTGGAGGAGATGTTCTATCCGCGCAACCCGCTGGACGTGCTCGCGCAGCAAGTGGTGGCCATCGCCTCGGAAGGCGTGTGGAAGGTGGACGAGCTGTTCGCGCTGGTGCGGCGCGCGGCGCCGTTCGCGGACCTGCCGCGCAGCTCCTTCGACGGCGTGCTCGACATGCTCTCCGGCCGCTATCCCTCGGACGAGTTCGCGGAGCTGCGGCCGCGGCTCACCTGGGACCGCATCGCCGGCACGCTGCGGGCGCGGGAGGGCGCGGCGCGTGTGGCGGTCGCCAACGCCGGCACCATCCCCGACCGCGGCCTGTACGGGGTGTTTCTCGCCGGGTCGCAGGCGGAGCCCCGAGGCCCTGCCTCGGGGCGGGCGGAGGCCGCAGGCCGCAGCATTGGAGGCCCCCGGCGGGTGGGCGAGTTGGACGAGGAGATGGTCTTCGAGTCGCGCGAAGGCGATGTCTTCGTGCTGGGCGCCT
>DASRTX010000643.1:0-2301 GCA_035655715.1 Myxococcales bacterium
CTCGTTCTCCTGACTCTGCGGCGCATCGTCTTCTTCCAGAATTTCGCGCTTTGGCTGGTGGCCGAGGTGCTGGTGCTCCTCCTCGTCTTGCGCAAAGGGCGGCGGGGACCGCTCGGCCTTGCGCTCCTGCTCGCCTTCGCCGCCTATGTTCCCATCTACCTGCTGCAGCCGCATCCGCTGGGGTGGATCTTCCGCACTTCGGTGGACCGGATCTTCATCCAGCTGTGGCCTGCGTCGATCCTGGCCACGCTGAGCGCGCTGCTGCCAGCGCGAACCACAGCGCATACGTGACCTTGGTGTCGTAGATCACGTCGTGGAACTGCGCGATCATCAACCACGCGCAGAGCGCCGCCAGCGCCCCGGGGGCGAAACGGCTGGCGCTCCGCAAGGCCAGGCGGAAGGCGGAGTAGAGCAGCCAGAGCAGCGCGACAAGCCCCAGCGGACCCATCTCCGCAAGCGTGGAGAGGAAGAGGTTGTGCGCCCAGGTCCGCATGAAGAAGTGCGGGTCGACCCGATCGTAGTAGGCGCCGCAGACGTGCGGGTAGTTGGCGAATCCAATGCCCCGGAAGGGATGGTCGCGGATGATCTCCAGCGCCCGCGCCCAGATGAAGACGCGGTCGGAATTCGCCGATTCGGAGAAGGCGGTCGAGAGGCGGGAGCGTACCCCGGGATGCACCAGGACCAACGCGCCGATTCCGGCCATGGCGGCGGCGATCCGCGGTCTTCGGACGTGTGCGACCACGGCGGCCGCCGCCACGCCCAGCGCGAGGTAGGCCGCGCGATCGAAGGTCACCGCCACCGCGGCCAGCGAAAGCGCGCAGGCGGCGCCGACCACCAGTGCCTTCCTGCGCGGCAGCGCGCCTCCGGCGAGCGAACCGCCGAGGAAGCAGATGAGGATGGTGGCGTTGTGGCCGAAGGTCAGCCGCGAGGTGAAGAAGCCCATCGCCCCGAAGCGGCCTGCGACGCCGGGCGCAGCGACCAACGCCGGATGTTGCCGCAAGCCGAGCAGGTGCACGAGATCGATTCCGGTCCGGTACTGCAGAAGGCCCACCGCCGAGGCGAGCCCGAGACCGGCCGCGGCGCAGGCGGCGAGCCACACGGGCGCGTCATCGCGAAGGAGCCGCAACCCGTGCGTCACCACGAAGAAGCCGAGCAGGGAACGCCAGAGCGTGGCCTCTGCCAACGGCGGGGCGCCCGAGGGGGCCACCAGATCCGAGAGGATGGCGAGGGCGACGAAGAGAAGGGCGGGCAGGTCGAGCGGCGTGCTCAGCGGCCGCGGCGGAGTCAGCAGCACCCCGGCAGCCGCGATCACAAGCGCGATCTGCATGCCCGCGATGGAGATGGGCAGGAAGAAGGCGTGCCCACAGAGGCCCGCACAGGCGAGGGCGGCGGCGGCTTTCCGGCGATCCAAGGCGCGGCCTTACATACTACAGTGCGCCGCGATGCCGCTCCTGGACAGGCTGGTGCTCCGCGAGATCGCGGTGCCCCTCGGAGTGGGGCTCCTGGCCATCTTGCAGCTGCTGGTCATCCTGCAACTGCTGCAGCTCAACGAGGTGGTCTTCGGCAGCGCGATCACGCTCGAGGATCTGGCGCGTGTCACCGCCGCGCTCGCGCCGCACTTCCTGGTGGTGGCGGTGCCGTTGGCGTTCATGCTCGGCGTGCAGCTGGGCGTTGGGCGGCTGGCCGGCGACCAGGAACTGCTGGCGCTGAGCGCGGCGGGCACCAGCCCTCTGCGCCTGTACCGCGTCCCCGTGGCCATCGGCGCCCTCCTTTCCCTGGGGGTGCTCATGCTGGCGCGCTGGGCGGAGCCGTGGGGGCTCCAGGAATTGAACAAGGTCCTGAACGGGGTGATCAAGCGCAACCTCCAGGAGGGACTGGAGCCCGGGATCTTCAACGACCAGCTGCCCCGCTTCATGGTGTACGTCACCGGCGAGGAGCGCCGCGAGGGCAGCCTCTATGCGACCTGGCGCGGCGTGCTGATCGAGGACGACGTCGGCGACGGAGCGCCGCTGCTCGCCCTGGCGGAGGAGGGGCGCATCGAGGACGCGGGCGGCGAGGCGCTGGCGCTCCATCTCTCCCGCGGCGAGCTGCACAGGATGGAGAGCCGCGGCGAGACGGTGGCGCGCTTCCGCGAAGGGAGCTTCCTGGTGGGCGTGCAGGGGCCGCTCGCCACCAAGAACCGGTTCGCGCGCACCGAGGCGGCGCTGAACGAAGATCAGGTCCGGCAGCGAGCCAGGGAGCTGCGCGGCCGCGGGGAGCTGCGCGAGGCGGCGCGCCTGGAGGTAGATCTGGTGCGACGCT
>DASRTX010000644.1:0-10373 GCA_035655715.1 Myxococcales bacterium
CAGGTCGAGCAGGTCGTGGAGGATGCGGTCCATGCGGACCGCCTCGCGTTCCAGCCGCTCCGCGTACTCCGCGGCCCGCTGCGTGTCCGGCTTCGCTTTCAGCAGGCTGGCATAGGCGAGGACCGCGGCGACCGGGTTTCCCAGCTCGTGGGCCACGCCGGAGGCCAGCCTGCCCACGCTGGCCAGCCGCTCGCTGCGCGCCGCCTCCGCGCGCGCCTCGCGCAGCTCCTGGTTGCTGGCGGAGAGCGCGGCGATCTGCGTATGCACCCGGCCCCGCTCCTCGCGCAGCCGGTCCTCCAGGCGCCGCACCGAAGGCATCAGGCGGCCGAGGAGGTCTCCGGCTTCGGGGAGCGGGACGTCGCTCTCCGCGGAGAGGCGGTCGAAAGCCTGGTCGAGCCGGACCAGGGGACGGACCAGCTGCCGATCGAAGATCACGGCCAGCATCGCCACCAGCGCGGTCATGCCGAGCGCGATCAGCGCCAGCGTGCGTCCCACGCGCGCGCGCGCCCGCGTCACCACGCCTGGAGCGTCGATCCGGCCCTTCACCGACCCGCGCGGCAGGTCCACGCACAGGTCCGTTGCCCCTCCTTTGGAGCGGCAGCCGTCCGCCGACCATTCCAGTCCGGAGGCGGAAACCACCCTGTTGGCGCACGCAGGGTCGTCGCCACAACTCGCGCGCACGGCCTCGGCGATGCCGACAAGCGCCGCCCGCGCCGACGAAAGGCCCTCCTTCACCGCCTCGTCGCGCTCGCGGAGCAGCAGCGCAGCCGCGAGAGGCGCCCCGCAGAGCACAGCGGCTCCGAGCAGGATGGCGATCATGCGCAGGCGGAGGGCGATGGGCCGCAGGGTCACTGGACCAGCTTGCCTATCACCTGGAAATACCACTCGGCGAGGCGTTCGCCGAGAAAGAGCACCTCCAGCGCGGCCAGCGCCAGGAAGGGACCGAAAGGCACGGCGTGCCTGGGCGGCACCCAGTCCGCGTCCTGCACGTCGGCAGGCACGGGGCGCTGATCGGCGGGCCGGCGGAGCGCCAACAACAACACACCGACCATCGCTCCCTGCACCGAGGAGAGCACCACCACCGGCAAGAGCGCCTGCCAGCCCAGCCACGCGCCGATGCCCGACAGGAGCCAGACGTCGCCCCACCCCATCGTCTCCTTCTTGAGCAGCTTCTCGCCGACCAGCGCCACCAGCGCGAAGGCCGCGAAGCCCGCCGCGGCGCCGATCGCGGCATCCATCCAGCCCAGGTCGGGATTCCAGGCGGGAGAGACGAGGCCAAGGGCGAGAAGCGGCCAGGTCATCTGGTGGGGCAGGAGCCAGGTGTCGAGATCGATGAAGGCGAGCGCGAGCAGCGTGGAGGCGAAGGCGGCGTAGCCGAGGAAGGCAGCGGTCGGCCCGAGCCGCCTCCACACCGCGAACACCAGCACCGCGCAGACGATCTCCACCAGCGGATACCGCGGGCTGATCGGCTGTCCGCAGCGGCGGCACCGGCCGCGGAGGATCAGCCAGGAGATCACCGGGATGTTGTCGTAGCCGGCGATCGGCTCGCGGCAGCCCGGGCAGCGGCTGCGGGGACGGACGATGCTCTCGCCGCGGGGGACGCGCGCGATCACCACGTTGAGGAAGCTGCCGATGCAGAGGCCGAAGAAGGACACCACCAGATCGGGCAGCAGGCGACTCACGCCGTCTCGCCATGGCCCCGCCCGGCTTCCGCTCGCTGCACGAACAACTGCTCGAGCGTGTACCGGTGTGGCTGCACCGCCACGATGCGGCCGCCGCCGAGGGCGATGGCTCGCACGGCCTCGCTCGCCTCGTCCTCGCTGGCGAAGGAATAGATGGAGCTGCCGTCGCGCTGGATGGCCTGGGCGCTGGTGGTGCGCAGTTTGGCGTCGAGGACGGCCGGCACGTCGCGCGCCACCACCTCCACCTCGCGTGCGCCGGGGTCCAGCAACGAGGAGAGGCTGCCGCAATCGGTCACGCGGCCGTTCACGAGGATGGCGACGCGGTCGCAGATCGTCTCCACGTCGGAGAGGATGTGCGTGGAAAAGATGACGGTGCGACCCTCTTTGCGGAGTGCGAAGATCAGATCCCGCACGTCCTTGCGCCCGATGGGATCGAGGCCGCTCATGGGCTCGTCGAGGATGAGCAGCTTGGGGTCGCCGATCATCGCCTGGGCGAGCGCGAGCCGCTGCACCATGCCCTTGGAGAACCGGCGGATGGGACGATCGGCGCGCCCGGCAAGCCCCACCTGCTCGAGGAGGCGCGCGCCGCGATCGTTCGCGTCCTTCCTGCTCAATCCTGCCAGGCGGCCCGCATAGCGCAGATACTCGACGCCGGTGAGGTACTCATAGAGGGCCGGGTTCTCGGGCAGGTACCCCATCCGGCGCCGCGCTTCGATCGATCCCGCGGGGTGGCCGGCGACCGTCGCGTTGCCCTGCGAGGCCCTGACGAAACCGAGCAGGATCTTGATGACGGTGGTCTTTCCGGCACCGTTGGGCCCGAGCAGGCCGAAGATCTCGCCGTCGGAAACCTCGAAAGAGACGTTGCGAACGGCCTCCACCGGGCGTCCCCAGAATCCGATCCTGAAGGTCTTCGAGAGGTTTTCGGCGGCGATTGCGACGTTCGGCGACAAACAGGTCCTCCTCAGAGGGTGGCGGACCTTAGCGCGCGAGGGATCACGCGGCAAGCGAGGCCGGTCGGAAGTCTTCGCATCGACGCGTTGCGATGGCCGCGTTTGGTCCATCCGCGGACAGATTGTGTCACTCGGAGGCCAGGCCATTCGAAAACGTTTCGAAATTACGGGCGAATTTCTTGGGCACGGCTGTTGCTTAAACCATCTGCAGCAAGACCTACTCCAGGAGATACCCCGTGAAGAAGCTTCAGAAAGGCTTTACCCTGATCGAGCTGATGATCGTCGTCGCGATCATCGGCATCCTCGCTGCCATCGCCATCCCGAACTTCATCAAGTTCCAGGCGAAGTCGAAGCAGAGCGAGGCCAAGTCGAACCTGAAGGCTCTGTTCACCGCGGAGAAGGCCTTCTTCCAGGAGAAGGACCGGTACGACACCGGCGTCTCCTTCGTCGGCTTCTCGCCGGAGCGGAACAACCGCTTCCTCTACGCCACCACCCCCGCGGCGCCGACCAACCCGGAATTGCGCACCGCGGCGGTCATCGTTCCCCCGGCCCCGAACACCAGCTTCGATTCGATCGAGGTCGACGAGTTCAAGTGGGGCGCCCCCGCCCAGACCGCCGCCCTTGGCGGCTACCAGGCAGTGTCGGGCTGCGGCTACAACATCGGCCTCTCGAACCTCGCTGACGGCACCGCGGTGTTCACCGGTGAGGCCATCGGCAACGTGGACTCCGATACCCAGATCGACCTCTGGACCATCAGCACGGCGTCCCGCAATGGCGGCACGGCGTGCGACGAGACGGTGGGCCAGAAGGACGCCACCGGCGCCCCCAACACCACCGTGTCGGGTGGCCAGCCGGCGAACGACATCAACGACGTGAACCGCTAGTCGAAGGTCGAATTTCGACAGCGTAGTCCGCTCTCCGAGGGGCGCCCTGGTTCGGGCGCCCCTCTTCTTTTTCGCGGACTGCAACGGCTCGTTTCTGCTAGGGTCCATGCACGTGAAGCGGCGCTTGTTCCTCCCTGGCAGGATCCTGCTCGCGGCTGTCTTCCTCCTCTGTGCCGCATCGACCTTCCTCCTGCGGCAGACCGCGGCTCGCCTCCGCGCGCCTGCTCCCGGCGAGACGCAGTTCGACGTTCCCCCGTTTCCCGCGGAGGTCTCGCGCCCCTTTTCTTTCGGGCTGCGATCGGTGGTCGCGGACCTGGCGTTCATTGGAGCCCTGCAGAACTATGGCGGTCAGCACGGCGCGCGGACCGCCGCGGGAGGCGCGGCGGACGACCGGGCCCTGAACCGCCTCCTCACCTACGCGACCGACCTGGATCCAAAGTTCGGGGGCGCCTACCGGTTCGCGGGCAATGCCATGCCGCGGCATACCCTCGACGGCAAGGCGACGAACGTGCTTCAGGCGGAAACCCTCCTCGAGAAAGGAGTGAAGGAAAGGCCCGACGACTGGCGTATCTCCTTCCTGCTCGGGTTCATCCAGTCGTTCTACCTGGACAAGTTCCAGGCGGCGGGCCACAGCCTCGCTCTCGCCGCGCGCAGCGCCGGTGCCCCGCCGTATCTCTCTTTGCTCGCGACCCGCGCGTTGGCGGCTGGAGGAGATCTGGATTTCGCCGAGCGGATGGCGCGGGTGATGGAAGAGAATGCGACCGAACCCGGGGCCCAGCAGGAGTGGCAGAAGCGGCTATTGGATTTGCGCATGGAACGCGACCTTCGCGCCCTCGACGCCGCGTTGCAGCGCTACCGCGACCGGGTGGGGAAGCCGGCCGCAACCCTCGCGGAGGTCGTGCGGTCGGGTGAGATGCGGTCGATCCCGAGCGAACCGCAC
This sequence comes from Myxococcales bacterium, assembly GCA_035655715.1. Taxonomy (GTDB): domain Bacteria; phylum Myxococcota; class Myxococcia; order Myxococcales; family 40CM-4-68-19; genus 40CM-4-68-19. The sequence continues at coordinate 4,457 of DASRTX010000644.1, forward strand.
GGCGGTCGCTACGAGGTGGGAGCGGACGGCCGCGCCCGGTCGACGGCGGCGGAACGCCTGCGGATCGGCGGGCGCGCCGGGGCCACCTCTGGACTGGAAGTGCAGTGATGGAATTTCTTCGAACGCTCGCCGTGATCGCCGGAAACACCGTGCGGGAGCTGATCCGCAACAAGCTCCTCTACAACATCCTCATCTTCGCGGTGCTGCTCATCGCCAGCTCGATGTTCGTGGCCCAACTCACCATCGGTCAATGGGACCGCATCATCCTCGACATGGGCCTGGCCGCGATGGAGCTTTCGGGCGTTCTCGTGGCGGTGCTCATCGGCGTGAGCGTGGTGGCGGGGGAGATCGACCGACGAACCATCTTCGCGACGCTGGCCAAGCCGCTGCGCCGGAGCGGCTTCCTGCTCGGGCGCTACGCAGGTCTTCTCACCACGCTCGCGATCATGGTGGCGATCATGTTCGCGGTCCTCGCCCTCGTCCTCTGGCTCGCCGGATACACGATGAGCGCGACGGCGGCGGCCGCCGGCCTGCTCATCTTCGTCGAGCTCGCGATCATCGCCGCGTCCGCGATGCTCTTCTCTTCGTTCACCACGCCCGTGCTGGCGAGCGCGTTCTCTCTCTGCCTCTTCCTGATTGGCCACCTGCTCTCGGATCTGCAGCAGTTCCGCCAGCGCAGCAACAGCGGGCTCGCGCGTCTCGCGCTGGACGTCGTCTATCGCGTCCTGCCGGACCTGGAACTGTTCAACCTGAAATCGAGCGCCGCCAACGCCTTGCCGCTGCCGCCCGGGATCCTTGCGGCGACGCTCTACGGCTGCGCTTATACCGTAGCCGTCCTGTTCCTCGCGGTGGCCGTCTTCGGCAGGCGCGACCTGAAGTAGCCTCAGGCGTCTTCGGGGCTGTCGGTGTCCTGATCGTCCTCGCCGGCAAGTTTCTTCGCGCGATGGCGGAACTGGCGGAAGGTGAGGCCCAGCCTCCTGGCTGCGTCCTTCTTCACCCCATGCGCTTCCACCAGCGCGCGTTCCATCAGCGCCCGTTCGATGGCTTGCAGATGAGCCTCCAGCGAGAAGCCTTCCGGCAGCGGTCCCTCGGGCGTCGGGGCCACCGGACTGCGCAGCGTGGAGGGAAGAGCGTCGACGGTGATCTCGTCGCCGGTGGACAGTGCCACGGCGCGCTCGATGAAGTTCTCGAGCTCGCGGACGTTGCCCGGGAACCAGTACTCGTCGAGCCGGCGCCTGGCATCGGCGGAGAGCCGCGGGACGGGCCGCCCGTGTTCCGCCGCGAACCGCCGGAGGAAGTGATCGGCGAGCGGCAGCACGTCTTCCCGGCGCTCGCGCAGCGGGGGCACCCGGACCTGGACGACGTTGAGCCGGTAGTACAAGTCCTCGCGGAACCGGCCGGCCCGGACCTCCTCTCCCAGATCGCGATTGGTCGCGGCGACCAGCCGCACGTCCACCTCGACGTCGGTGGACTCCCCCACCGGCCGGATGCTGCGTTCCTGGATGGCGCGCAGCAGCTTGACTTGAAGACTGAGGGGGAGCTCGCCGATCTCGTCGAGGAACAGGGTGCCGTCGCGCGCCGCCTGGAAGAGCCCTGCCCTGGCGCCTTGCGCGCCGCTGAACGCGCCCTTGGCGTGGCCGAACAGCTCGCTCTCGATCAATCCCTCCGGAATGGCGCCGCAGTTCACGGCGACGAAAGGTGCCTGCGCGCGCGGGCTGCGGGCGTGCACCGCCCGTGCCACCAGCTCCTTGCCCACGCCGCTCTCGCCGGTGATGAGCACGGTGGTCCGCACGGCGGCGACTTTCTCCACCACCTCGAAGACCTGGTGCATGGCCGCGCTGCGCCCCACCATCGATTCGAAGCGGTCGCGCCCGGCGAGCTGCTCGCGAAGCAGCTGGTTGTCCTGCGCGAGCATGCGCCCGCGGCTGGCCAGCTGGCGCTTCTGCAGCGCGGCCTTGACCACGGCGATGAGCTCGGCCGCCAGGTTGGGCGACTTCTCCACGTAGCCGTAGGCGCCCAGCTCCAACGCCTCACGGCGCACCTCGTCGCTGCCGAACGCGGTCATCAGCACCACCTCGGCCTCGGGCTGCTGCGCCTTGACCATGCGCAGCACCTCCAGCCCCGAGGTGGCGGCGCGCATGCGCAGGTCGGTGATCACCGCGTCGAACTCGGCGGCGGCCAGCGCCTTCTCCACCCCGGCGACGCTGGAGGCCAGCTCCACCGCGTGTCCGGCCTTGCCGAGGCGGGCCTCCAGCATCACCCGCATCGACTGCTCGTCGTCCACCACCAGGATCCGTGCCATGGCTACCCCGGTGCCGCGAGCTCTCGTTCCGGCGCGCCGCGGGGCAGGACGACGCGGAAGGTGCTGCCCTGGCCGGGGTCGCTGCGGACCGAGACCTCTCCGCCGTGGGCCTCGACGATGCGGTGCACGATGGCAAGCCCGAGGCCGGTGCCCCGCTCCTTGGTGGTGAAGAAGGGATCGAAGATGCGCTGCAGGTCTTCTTCCGCGATGCCTTCACCGGTGTCGGCCACCTCGAGCACGCCGTGCTCGCCCGAGGCGAAGAGCCGGATCTCCACCCGGCCGCCCCGCGGCGTGGCGTCGGCGGCGTTGCCCAGCAGGTTCCAGAGCACCTGGCGCAGCTGCCGGGGATCGGCCCGCAGCCACACCGGCGCGGCGGCGCGCACCGAGACTTCGATGCCGCGCTCCGCCAGCTGCGGACGGAACAGCTCCATCGTCTCCGCCACCGCGGCAGAACCCTCCAGCGCCTCCAGCGCGGGCGAGACCGGGCGCGCGAAGGAGAGGAACTCGCGCACCAGGCCTTCCAACCGCTCGGCTTCGCTCTGCACCACCTGCATCAGCCGCCGCTCCTGCTCGTCGAGCCCCGGCGAGCTGCCGAGAATCTCGATCGAGCCGCACATGGAAGCGAGGGGATTGCGAATCTCGTGGGCCAGGCCCGCGGCGAGCCCGCCCACGACCGCCAGGCGGTCGGTCCTGCGCACGGCCTCCTCCATCTGCCGCAGCTCGGTCAGGTCCTGGAAGAGGATCACCTGGCCACCCACGCCGCGGCCGGAGAGCGGTGTGGCGGTGTAGCCAAGGATGCGGGTGCGCCCGTCGTGGGCACGCACGCGGACTTCGGGGCGGCTCCGCTCGCGCGGGCGCGACAGCGAGGCCGCCAGCTCGGGAAGCAATTCTTGCAAGGGCCTCCCTCGGGCGTTGCCGGCCTGCAGCCCGGTGAGCGCCTCCGCAGCCGGGTTCAAGTACGTGATCCTCCCGCTTTCGTCGACCGTGATGATCCCGCTGGCGATGGAGCGGACCACGGCGGAGAAGATGGCCTCAAGCGCCTCCAGCCGGGTTTCGCTGCGTTCCAGCTGCGTGCGGGCGCCCTGCAGCTGGTCGGCGAGGAACGAGGCGAGGGCCCCCACCAGCAGGAAGGCGGAGAGGTTCGCGGCCATCACCACCGCCAGGCGCCCGGTGGGAATCGGGGCCCGGTCCAACTCGGCGGCGGCGGACTCGAGAAGGCCGCTCTGCATGCTCCAGGAGAGCAGGCAGAAGGCGATGGAGGAGGCTGCCGCGCCCAGCGCCGCCCCGCGGCGGCCCAGCCCGATGGCCCCGCTGACCACGGCCAACGGATAGAGCACGGTGAAGATGCTCTCCGCGCCGCCGGTCAGGTAGACGAGACCCGTGGCGGCCACCACGTCGGCGGCGATTTGAAAGTGGGCCACCCAGGCCAGGTGGCGCCCCGTACGCAAGAGAAAGGTGGCGATCAGCGAGGCGAAGTAGATCAGCCCGACCACGCCGAAGAGCAGGGCCTCGACCGTCCGCGGAAACGGCTCGTGGCGCAGGGTCAGCCAGGCCGTGGCCACCAGCAGGGCGGTGCCGACCAGGAGCCGCACCCCGGTGAGCAGCACCAGCTTGCGGTAGAGCCCGCTGTCCGGGCGGTCGCCGAGCGGCGAGTACGCGCCCGCCTTGGACATGCCCTACTTGACCGCGCCGGCGATGGAGAAGATGGGCAGGTACATGGCGACGAGGAAGCCGCCCACCACTCCGCCGAGGAAGACCATCATCACCGGTTCGATCATGCTGGTCAGGGCGGCGACCGCGGCGTCGACCTCGTCGTCGTAGAAGTCGGCGATCTTGGAGAGCATCTGGTCCATGGCGCCGGTGGCCTCCCCGACGCCGATCATCTGCACCACCATGGGCGGAAACACCTTGGTCTCCGCCAGCGGCTGCACGATGGTCTTGCCCTCGGAGATCTTTTCCTTGGTATAGCGGATGGCCTTCTCCACCACCGAATTTCCGGCGGTCTTGGCCACCACCTCGAGGGCGTCGAGGATCGGCACGCCAGAGGAAATCATGGTGCCCAGCGTGCGGGTGAAGCGGGCCACCGCCACCTTGCGGATCAGCGGTCCGAAGATGGGCGTTCGAATCACGAACCGATCCCACTGCTGGCGGCCATTCTTGCTCGCCACCCACACCTTGAACGCCACCACCGCCGCGATCAGGCCGACGAACATGTACAAGCCGTAGTTCTGCAGCCACTTCGACATGTCGACCACGAACTGCGTGGGCCCCGGCAGCGCTCCGCCGAAGTCCTTGAACATCTTCTCGAACGTCGGGGTGACGAAGAGCAAGAGCACGACGGTGACGCCGACGGCCACGATCAGCACGATGCTCGGGTACACCATCGCGCTCTTCACCTTGCCCTTCAGCTTCTCGGCCTTCTCGATGTACGCCGCGAGGCGGTTGAGGATGGTATCGAGGATACCGCCGATCTCGCCGGCGGCGACCAGCTGCGTGTAGAGCGTGTCGAAGACCTTGGGATGGTCGGCGAGAGCATCTGCCAGGGTGGAGCCCGACTCCACCTTGACCTTCACCTTCACCAGCACCTCGCGGAACGCCAGGTTGTCCAGCTGCCCGGAGAGGATCTCCAGGCACTGCACCAGCGGCAAGCCGGCGTCGATCATGGTGGCGAACTGCCGGGTGAAGATGACCAGGTCCTTCCGCCCGATGCCGCCGACGCCCGGCAGCTTGAAGGAGAGCTGCATGGGCTTCTTCTTGATCTTGACGTTGGCGAGCGCCATCGCGCGCAGGCGCTGCTGGACGCTGGCCTCGTCGGCCGCCTCCACCTCGCCGCGCTTGACCTCGCCGGTGCGGGTCTTGCCTTCCCAGACCCAGACGGGGAGCTTGGGGGCGGCCGATGCCTTGGGTGCGGTCTTCGCTGCGGAGGCAGTTGCCGTAGCCATTGAAGTCTCCTCTTACCGCGCCTGGACGGGCCGGTTGACGCCCGGCTTGACGCCCGAGGCGAGAATGTTGCGCAGCTCTTCGGCGTCCGAGCTGCGGCCGAGCCCCTCGTCCAGGGAGATCATGTTGCGCTGGATCAGCGAAGCGAGGCTCTGGTTGAAGGTCTGCATCCCGAACTTCGACTGGCCGACCTGCATCTGCGAATAGATCTGGTGCACCTTGTCCTCGCGGATCAGGTTGCGGATGGCGGGGTTCGGGATCATCACCTCGATGGCGAGGACGCGGCCCGGGCCGCTGGCCTTGGCGAGCAGGTTCTGGGTGACCACGCCCTCCAGCACGAAGGAGAGCTGGGCGCGGATCTGCGGCTGCTGGTAGGGCGGGAAGACGTCGAGGATGCGGTTGATGGTCTGCACGCAGGAGTTGGTGTGCAGGGTCCCGAAGGCCAGGTGGCCGGTCTCGGAGATCACCAGCGCGGCCTCGATGGTCTCGAGGTCGCGCATTTCGCCCACCAGCACCACGTCCGGGTCCTGGCGGAGGATGTACTTGAGCGCCTTCTTGAAGCTGTGCGTATCGGCGCCGACCTCGCGCTGGTTCACCACGCAGTTTTTGTGCGGGTGCAGATACTCGATCGGGTCTTCGATGGTGACGATGTGCTCGTGCCGCTCGGTGTTGATC
>DASRTX010000645.1:0-3335 GCA_035655715.1 Myxococcales bacterium
CGTACGGATCCTCGCTGCTGCGCTTCGCCGCCTTCAAGTGGTCGCTCGCCGCCGCGCTCATCTTTCCGCAGTGCGTCCTGTTGGGCATGACTTTCCCGCTGATGACGGCAGGCGTCCTGCGCTCATTTTCCGATCGCCCCGGCCGCTCGCTCTCGCTGCTCTATTTTACCAATAGCCTCGGCGCCGCCGCCGGAGTGCTGATGACCGGCTTCTGGCTGGTGCGCACCCTGGGTCTTCCCGGCACCGTGCGGACCGCCGGCCTGATCAACCTCGTGGTCGCCGCTGCGGTGTGGTCCATCGCGCGCCGCGAGCCCGGTCCTGCCCGCGGCGCGGCGGCGCAGGCCGGCGGGCTGCGCGATCGCGTCTTCTGGCTCTTCCTCGGCGCGGCGCTGATCACCGGCGCCTCCTCCTTCATCTACGAGGTGGCCTGGATCCGCATGCTCACGCTGGTTCTGGGCGCGTCCACCCACGCCTTCGAGCTGATGCTCGCCGCCTTCGTCCTCGGCCTCGCCCTGGGCAGCCTCTTCATCCAGTGGCGCATCGACCGCCTGGTCCAGCCGATGCGCACGCTGGCGTGGCTGCAGATCGCCATGGGCCTGTTGGCGCTGGTCACGCTGCTCGCATACGGCCAGACCTTCGACGCGATGGCGTGGTTGATGCGCAACCTGCCGCGCACGGAGCGCGGATATGCGCTCTTCAACCTCTCCAGCGCCGGCATCGCCATGGCCATCATGCTGCCGGCGACCTTCTGTGCAGGGACGACCCTTCCGCTGATCACCTTCCACCTCTTGAAGAGGGGCTGCGGCGAGGCGAGCATCGGCGCGGTCTACGCCGCCAACACCGTCGGGGCCATCGCGGCCGTGTTCTTCGCCGTCCACGCCGGCCTGCCGCTCCTGGGGCTCAAGGGTTTGCTCATCGCCGGCGCCGCCCTCGACCTCGCGTTGGGCGTGGCCCTCTGGCCTCGCCTGTTGCCCGCCGTGGTCTCGGTCGCCGCGGTGGCGTCGTGCGCGCTCTTCGTCCACCTCGACGCCTACAAGATGGCCTCGGGGCCCTTCCGCGCCGGCCGGCTGTTCGGTCCCCGGGTCCAGCTGCTCTTCCACGCCGACGGAAAGACCGCCACGGTCGACGTGATCGGGCACCAGAACGAACAGCGCACCATCCTCACCAACGGAAAGACCGACGCTGCCGTGACCATGGCGGCGAGCAGGCCCTGGTCGAGCGACGAATCCACCATGGTGCTCCTCGGCGCGCTGCCCATGGCCCTGCATCCGCAGGCGCGCAAGGTGGCGGTGATCGGCTTCGGGGCGGGAGTGTCCACCCACACGCTGCTGGCGAATCCGCTGCTCGAGCGCGTGGACACGGTGGAGATCGAGCCGCAGATGGTGCGCGGCGCGGAGTTGTTCCGCCCCTTCAACGAATCTGCCTACAGCGATCCGCGCAGCCACATCGTCTACGACGACGCCAAGACCTTCTTCGCCACCCGGCCCACGCAATACGACCTGGTGGTCTCCGAGCCCTCCAATCCCTGGGTGAGCGGGGTGGCGGGGCTCTTCTCCGACGAGTTCTACAAGGTCGTGCGCAGGCACCTGGCCGAAGGCGGCGTGTTCGCGCAGTGGATCCAGCTCTACGAGATCGATCCGGCGCTGGTGGTCTCGGTGCTCAAGGCGCTGGAGGCCAACTTCAGCGACTACGGCGTCTACGCCTCCAACGACGTGGACATGGTGGTGGTGGCAAAGAACGGCGGGAGGCTGCCGGTGCTGCCGGATGCGACAGTGCTCTCGGGCGATGCGCTGGCTCAACTGCTCGCGCGCATCGGCGTCTACAACATGCAGGACGTCGAGGTCCGGCACGTGGGGTCGCTCGCCTCCTGGAGCGGGCTGACCCGCAGCTTCGACGTGCCGATGAACTCCGACTACCATCCCGTGCTCGACCAGGAGGCGGTGCGCTCGCGCTTCCTCGGCGAGTCGGCTTCGGCGCTCCTGTCGTTCGCGCGCACGCCGCTCCCCCTGCAACAGATGATCTCCCGGACCGAGCGGCCCGGAGTCCTCACCAACGTGAACCAGAACCCCTATTTCTCGGGCGGAGAACGCGCCGCCATGGCCATGCAACTGCGAGACGTGTTCCTCAACGGGGCGCGGCCACCCGCGGCGGCCTCCGACGCCGCGCGGTCGCTGGCCGACTGGATCTCCGCCTGCAGCGGCGAGCTTCCGCTGCAGGCCTTGCTCGACGTCTCCCAGGTGATGATCCCGGAGCTCTCCCCGCCCGAGCTGGATGCGGTGTGGCGCCAGATCGAGGCCACTCCTTGCGCGGCGCGCTTCACCCCGCGCGACCGCGCCTGGCTTGCCTTCCTGCACGCCTGCGGCGACCGCGACGCGCCCAGGACGCTGGCGGCGGCGCAAAACCTCCTCGAGCACGAGACCGCGCTCCGCCCCGCCTCCGCCCGATATCTGGTGGCGGCAGGCATGCTGGGCGCCATCGCCTCCGGGGACCGGGCAGCGGCGCGGTCCCTCTGGGAGGCGAACAAGGCGCGCCTGGCCAACGTGGACGACATCCTCCTCCGCACGCTGCTGGCCAGCAGCCAGCAGTAGCCTGCACCTCGCGCTTTGGTTATCTTCCCGCGCCCCTATGGACTTCGACCGCGATTTCGGCATCAACCAGGTCTTCGTCGAGGATCAGTACGAGCGCTGGCGCAACAACCCCGCCGCCGTGGCCCCCGAGTGGCAGCAATACTTCGCCCGGCTGCACGGGCTGCCGCAGCCCTCGTTCCAGGCGAGCGCCTGGTCGCAGCCAGCGGCCCCTGCGCCGCAGGGCAACGGCAACGGGCACGGCGCCCTCCTCCCCAGCCCTGCGATGGAGGGCCACTTCGCCGGGGCCCTGCTCGACCTGGACGTCCCCGAGCAGCAGCGGCTGCGCGCCGAGGCGCTTCAAGAGAGCGTCGCCGAGCTGATCAACGCCTACCGCATCCGAGGCCACCTCTTCGCCAACCTCGATCCGCTCGGCCTGCTCAAGCCGCCACCCACCGAGCTGACCCTGGCGAACTTCGGCCTCTCGGAGGGCGACCTCGACCAGACCTTCGCCACCGGCGATTTCAGAAGTACGGGCGCAACCGAGCTCACCCTGCGCGAGATCGTGCAGCGGCTCCAGCGCACGTACACGCGCACCATCGGCGTGGAGTACATGCACGGCGAGGATCCCGCCATCAAGAGCTGGCTGCAGGAGCGGATGGAGTCCACCTGCAACACGCCCACCCTCTCGCGCGACCAGAAGCTGCGCATCCTCGCGCGCCTCACCGACGCGGAGACGCTGGAGACCTTCCTCCACCGCAAGTACATCGG
>DASRTX010000646.1:0-2177 GCA_035655715.1 Myxococcales bacterium
CGAGCGCTGGAAGACGGAACAGGTGCCGCCGCCCGTCGAGGCGCCGCCCGCCCCTCCCCGGACGGACGCGATGGTGAAGGCCGGCGCCGAGGTGTTCAAGGCGACGGGCTGCGCCTTCTGCCACGGCGAGAAGGGTCTCGCGGACGGTCCGTCGGCTCCGTCGTTGACCTACGACAGCGGCAAACCGATCGTGCCCGCGAACTTCACCAAGCTGCAGGATTTCAAGTGCGGGACCCGGCCGGAGGACATCTTCCGCACCTTGACCACCGGCATGGACGGCTCCCCGATGCCCACCTTCGCGGAGGCGCTGACCGTCGAGCAGCGCTGGCAACTCGTCTACTTCATCCAGTCGCTCAGCGAGGCCGCGGCGCAGGTGGCGGTGGCCCGCTGACGACGGCCCGTTGCGACTTCCAGGCGAGGACCTGATCGCGCGCCGCCCGTGGCCGCTCGGCGCCTGAGCGACCTTTCGCATTTCGGGGCTTCTGATCATGCGAACGCGTGGTAGTTTGCGCCGCCGATGGCACGGCGACCGGATGTTCCGCGGGCGATCTTCTGGGGCGTCGTGGCAACGGCTCTTCTGGCGTCGCTCATCGTCGTCGGTTCCCGGAACCTGAGGCACTTCGACGCCGCCCTGGTCGGCTACACCTTCGCGACGTTGTTCGCGGCGTTTGGAATCACCTATCGATACACGATGTGGCTGCAGCGGCCGCCCACGAAGCTGTACTGGAAGCGCGGGTGGCAGGTGTTCTTCGACGGCCGGTTCCTGACGGGAAACCTGCGGCAGATCGTACGACGCGCCGTCGTGGAGTTCGCCGGAAACCGCTTCATCTTCCGCAGGGGCCTTCTGCGCGGCGCCGCGCACTGGTCGATCATGTGGGGATGCGTCCTGGCGGGCGCGGTGACCTTCCCGCTCGTGTGGGGCTGGATCCATTTCGAGACCGTTCCGGGCCACCCCGAGACCTACCGGACTTTCGTGTTCGGGCTGCCGGCGGGAACGTTCCCCGTCGACTCCGCGCTCGCCTTCGTCGTCTTCCACGCGCTCGTGTGGGCTTCGATCCTGGTCGTCGCAGGGGTCATGCTGGCGTTCCGGCGCCGGATGATCGACCACGGCGCCGCGGCTGTGCAGCAGTTCGGGGAGGACATCCTGCCGCTCGTGCTGCTCCTCGCCATCAGCGTGACGGGGCTCATGCTGACGGTGAGCTACACGTGGATGAAGGGCTACGCGTACTCGTTCCTCGCCATCCTCCATGCCGTGACGGTCATCATCACCCTCCTCTGGCTTCCGTTCGGGAAGCTCTTCCACGTCTTCCAGCGTCCCGCCCAGCTCGGAGTCAGCTTCTACAAGGACGCCGGCAAGCGGACCGAGCAGGCGAAGTGCGCCCGCTGCGGCGGCGCCTTTGCCTCTCTGGCCATGGTGCGCGATCTCATTCCGGTCGAGCGCGACCTCGGCTTCCGCTACGAGCTTGCGGGCCGGGCGGAGCACTACCAGCACATCTGTCCGCGCTGCCGGCGAGTCCTTTTCGGGCTCGCGCAGGGCTCGCTCTGGACCTCCAGGGAGTGACTTGGCGACCGTTCCCGTCGACGATCTGAGGATCACCCACGCGTTCGGGCCCCACCTGTCCGGGAACGTGCGCGAGAGCTCGAGCGACGAGCCCGACCGGCTGGTGAAGACGCACTGCTGCTTCTGCGGGCAGCAGTGCGGGGTCCAGCTGAAGGTGAAGGGCAACGAGGTGATCGGGTTCGAGCCCTGGGAGGACTTCCCTTTCAACCGGGGGATGCTCTGCCCGAAGGGCGTGAAGCGGTACCTGCAGGCATCGCATCCGGATCGCTTGCTCACCGCGCTGCGGCGCGATCCCTCGCACCCGGCGGGGTTCGCGCCCATGCGCTACGAGGATGGGATCGCGCGGGTGGCGGGTGAGATCGACCGCCTGCAGAAGGAGTACGGGCCCGGCTCGATCGCCATGCTGGGCGGCGCGAGCCTCACCACCGAAAAGACGTACCTGCTGGGCAAGTTCGCGCGCGTTTGCCTGCGCACTCCCTTTATCGACTACAACGGGCGGCTCTGCATGGTGAGCGCCGGCGCCGCGAACAAGAAGGCCTTCGGCATCGATCGCACGACGAATCCCTGGTCGGACATGGTCGGCACCGAGGTGATCTGGGTCGCTGGCTCCAACGTC
>DASRTX010000647.1:0-20972 GCA_035655715.1 Myxococcales bacterium
CCCGCCTCTGCGGCGCGTGGATCGAGAGGTCGAAGGACCGCGGGCCGCGCTCCATGGCTGCCGAGGCGATGTCGCGCAGCGCCTCCGGCCGCGCATCGGTGAAAGAGGCGAGGAGCGAGAGCATCTCCGACCGCCGCATCCCGCGCAGCTGGCGCTCGCCCATGAAGAGCAGATCCAGGGCGCGCGCATTGGCATAGGCGATGGCCCCGCCGGTGGTGACCAGCACCGCGGTGTCGAGCGCCGCGAGCAGCCCCCGGGCAGCCTCCATCGCCCGGTTGCGAGGCGGCGGCTTGGCGCCGCCGGGTTGCGGGGGTCCGTCGGCCGCTGCGAGCGAGGCCGCCGTCTGTGCGGGGCGCGGCTCCGCCTCCAGGGGCGGGAGGTCGCTGCCCACGCGCAGCGCCCAGAACGCCAGCGGGTCCAGCAGGTCCGGAGGGATGCCGCCGGCACGCGGATCGGCCAGGCCGATGGCGCCCACCACGCGGCCGTCGCGCGCGCGCAGCGGCGCCGCGGCATACGAGCGGACCTTCCCGTCCGCGACCAGCTTGTTGCGGCTGAGCACGCGGTGCCGGGCCGCGTCCGCGACGTGCAGGGGCTCCTCCGCCATGGCACTGCGCAGGGCCAGCCAGTCGCCGCCTCCCCCGCGCAGCACCGCGTCCTGCTGCGGGCGCGGCCAGGCGGCGAAGGAGGTCCGCTCGCTGCGATCGAGCCAGAGCAGCGCCATGGGCACCCGGAACACCGAGGCGGTGTCGGCGGCCAGCCGCTGCAGCTCCGCGTCCGAGGCGCCGTTCTCCAGCGCCGGACGTCGCGCCAGCTCGGCCACCAGCGGATGCTCCGGCGCCGTGCCGGCATTGCGCACGGCGCTCACGTAGTCCTGCGCCTCGCTGGGAGGCGGCGGCGGTTTCGGCGCGTCACGTCGGGCCACCGGCGCCGTGACCACCGGCCCGCTCCGCGCCGGCGGATCAGGCGCGCCGATGGTGGCGCGGACCGCGCGCTCGATGGTGCGGAGGTTGTGCGAGCGCGTCAGCAGCGCGGCCACGTTCAGCTCGATCATGTGGCGCGCCACCAGCTCGTAGGTCTGGCGGGAATCGACGATGGCCACCACCGGTGCCGCCCTCGGACGCAGGACCTCGCCGAGGGTTCGCAAGAAGCCGATCTCGGCCTCGCCGGGCAGCGAGATGTCGAGGAGCACGATGGCTGGCGCGCCCAGCCGGCGCACGTGGAAGAGGCCCTCCTCCACCGTGCGCGCGACCGTCGCGCGCAGGTCCGCCTGCTCGACGAGACGCGCGTACTGCTCCGCGCGGCCCGCGTCCGGATGGACGATCAGTCCGTACCCCGCCACCCGCTCAGTGTAGCGCGTCCTTCCACAGCGGGACTGCCGCGCTGCGTAATGACTCCGTCGTGAGAGTAGGGTTGAAAGATTCCTCTCGTGACGGCCGAATGATCCCTTTTGTCGTCCCTGTGTTGTTCTCCTCCGCGCAGCAGGCCGTGCAGACCACCACCGCGACCCTCGGTTCCGAAGGCGTGGTCCTGCGCACCCTGAAGCTGCCGCGCATGCTCGCGCGCGTGTCGATGGCGCTCTACCTCCCTGACGGCCAGGGCCCGGAGGTGGTGGTGGGTGAGGTGGCGGAGGTGCATCCCGCGGCCCCGCCGGAGATGCCGGGCTTCCTCGCCAACTTCGTCGACCTGCCGCCGAGCTCGCGGCAGCGCATCGAGGCGGCGGTGGCCCGGGCCGGTGGCGAGCACCGCAGCTTTTCGCGGCACAGCGTGGACCTCGAGGTGGAGGTGGCGGGCACGGGGCCGGCGCATGCGGTGGACATCAGCTCCGGCGGGCTGTTCCTGCGTGACGGGCATGCGGCGGGGCGCGGCCAAGCGCTGGAGTTGCGGCTCGATCTGCACGACGGCAAGGGGACGGCGGATACGCGGGCGGTGGTGGTGCGCGCGGCCGACGATGGGCGGGGGATGCAATTCCTGGATTTCGGGCCGTCGTTCCGCGAGCGGCTGTATATGTATCTCGAGGCTGCGGACCGGGAACACGCGGGTTGACGCCGGCGGCCGGCCGACCGACGCCGGCCCCCAGCTGTTCACGCGAGACAGGGCGTTCGAGTCGGTTCCGCCGCGCGGGCGCCATCTGCCGGTGATTACCTGAGCAACCAAGGACAACATCGTCGATCTTCCGCTCATCGAGTTCTGCGATGACGAGATCGAGAAAGCGGATCTGCCCTTGCGTAGGGTGCGCACCCAGTAGACCCTTGACGGCTTCTACCAAACAATGCTAATTCAAGATTGGCGATGAAGAAGCCGAAGCAAATGGAGATGGAGCTCCCTGCCTGGGGCGGCAAGAGGCCGGGAGCCGGGCGGAAGCCGAAGAAGGACAAAGCCGGCGTGTCGCACCTGGCCCGCCGGCGGTTCTCACGCTCGCAGCCGGCGCACGTCACGATGAGGACGCTTCCGGGGGTCGGCTTTCTTCGAGCCTGGAGGCTCTTCCAGGCCATCACCGGCGCCTTGCGCGACGCTCGGGAGCGGTTCGGGCTGCGCGTCGTGCACTTCTCCGTGCAGGGCAACCACCTGCACCTCCTGGTCGAGGCCGAGGGGGCCGAGAGCCTGTCTCGGGGGGTGCAGGGCCTTGCGGTCCGTATCGCCAGGGCGCTCAACCGGGTCGCCTCACGGCGCGGCAAGGTCTTCGCCGACCGCTACCACGCGCATGTGCTGGGCTCACGGCGCGAGGTGGCCAACGCACTCAAGTACATCCTGGAGAACTTCCGCCACCACTTGCGCGAGGATGTCGCGCCAAGGGGGGCCGACGCCTGCTCGTCGGCGGCCTGGCTGCGCTTGCCGCTCGATGACTTCGCGCCAGTCCTTGCGGCACGCACGTGGCTGCTCCAGCACGCCGCCGACGGCTGACGACCCGGAGATTCAAATGGGGCCGTGATTCACGCCAGTCTCGCCGGAGAGCTGCCGTCAATCGGATGGGCAGGGAATGTTCGTCCGCAACCCGCTGGCCCTGTTTCGAAGTTCCGCGGCCTTGCTGCCGTTCCGCTCGACGCCCGTGCCGGTCTCGTACCCGCGCGCGAGCTTGATGCATGCTGCCGGTGCCATCGCGGAGAACGACACCGAGGTCGTAACAGCCCAGGCCCTCGCCCTTTCGGCACGCCTCCTCGAAAAGGTCGCTCGCGCGGGCCCAGTCCACGACCACGCCACGTCCCTTCGCGTAGTTCTCGCCCAGGTTCACACAGGCGGCGGCGTAGCCGAGCGAACAGGATTTTTCGTGGAGCGCGCTTGCGCGCTTCCAGTCCTGGGCGACGCCGTCGCCGGTCATGCAGTGTTGCGCAAGGTCGTAACAGCCGACCGGATCGCCCAGTTCGCAGCCGCGCTCGTACAACAGACTCGCGCGCGTCGAGTCCTTCTCAACGCCCCAACCGAGCTGATGGGCAAGACCGAGGAGGACGCAACCGCGAGCGAGGACCGAGGCCGCATGATTTCTCGTTCAGCATGGCCGCCCGCGGGGGATCCGCCGGCCCGCCCCGTCCCCGCGCCAGATTCGCCGCGAGGTTTGAGCACGCGGGCAACTCGCCGAGGTCGCATGCCTTCACGTAGAGTGCGTTTGCGCGACCGAGATCCTGGGTGACGCCGCTTCCCTGCTCGTACCTCACTCCCAGGGTTCTGCACGCGAGTGCAATCCGGAGATCGCAGTCGTGCTCCAGGACGGTCTCCCCGCCGTCCTGCCGCGCCGGCGAACTGACAGATTCGCGGCGCAGGGTTCCGCAGCCGATCGAGACGCAGAGCGCGATCGACAAGAGGAGGCGAGCAGTCGGATGAGCTGTCTTCTGTCCGCCGTGCTTGGTCTCGTCCATCCTCGCGCGCGCCCGCAGGCTCCGTCGAGTCCAAGACCGGAAGCCACGCTCCGCTTCTTGATTTGGAAGCAATGGCGCCGAAGTGCAAGCCGCCGGCTAGAAATGGACCGTCGCCGCCACCGACGGCACCCCGTTCGTATCCACGATGAACAACATGTAATTCCCAGGCGGCGCCAGGTTCCGGTCCACCGGCGCGGTAACAAAAAGCCCCCCCGACCCCGCCGTGAACGCCAGCGGCAGGAACCTCTGCCCCATGTTGATGTCATGGGTCACGCTGCCGAACCGGATCATCGCCACCGAGGCGATCCGCGCAGCGTCCGGCGTCTGGACCGTGAACGGCTGTCCGTACGCCAGCGTCGCCGGCGCCGACGCGATGGCTGGCCGTGGCCCCTTGAACAGATACGGCGGCGAGTAGAACTCCGCGTTGAATTGATCGGTGGGCGCGGTCAAATCGTCGAAGCGTCCGCCGCCCAGGATCGCTACGCGGCCGTCAGGCAGCAGCAGCGCAGAGGAGTGGTAGAGCCTTGGCGAAGTCATGTTGCCGAGCCGCGTGAACGTCTCGGTGGAAGGCGACCACAGCTCCGCGGTGAGGATGGCGTTGCCGGTGTCGGTGGCGGCGGTGCTGGGACCGCCGCCGGTGACCAGGACGTTCCCGTCGGGCAGCGAGGTGAGCGTGTGGTAGGCGCGGGCGAAGGTCATGCCCGGCACCTGCCGCCAGGTCGGCGACGGCTGCGTGAGATCGAGCACGTACGCGGTGGCGACCGACGTCCGCCGCGTCAGGTCGGGATCGACGGAGGTTCCGCTCTTGAGGAACT
Organism: Myxococcales bacterium; assembly: GCA_035655715.1. Taxonomy (GTDB): domain Bacteria; phylum Myxococcota; class Myxococcia; order Myxococcales; family 40CM-4-68-19; genus 40CM-4-68-19. The sequence goes on from DASRTX010000647.1 coordinate 4,667, forward strand.
TCCAGGGCTGGTACATGAGCGAGCTGCCTCCGTCCACCGCGGGCCCGCCCACCGCCGTCCAGGAATGCAGGGTCGCGTCCAGCATCTGGCTGACCATGGGTTCGCGGCCCGCGGAAGGCACGAAGACGCGGCCGTCCGGCAGCACGAAGACGTGCGGGTAGTACGGGAACGACATCTGCGCCGAGGTGAGCTGCGTCCAGGCGTTGGTGAGCGGGTTGTAGACCTCGGGCGTCTGCACGTTGCACTGGTTGCAGGACGACTCGCCCCCCACCACCAGCATCCGCCCGTCGGGCAGCGCGGTGGCCGTGGGATACCAGCGCGGGAACGACATGTCGGGCAGCACGGTCCACACCCGCGTCACGGGATCGAAGATGTTGCCGGCGGTGATGCCGACGTGCGCCCCGCCGCCGTGGCCGCCGGCCACGAAGATGCGGCCGTCGCCCATCTGCTCGTGCGCCGAGCAGAAGAGGTTCACGGGCGCCGCCGCGCCGGCAAAGCTGCTGGTCAGGTAGTCCCAGACCCGGGCGTCCCCGCCGAACGACTGGCCGTCCCACATGACGATGTGGCCGCCGGGCGCGAGCGCCTGGTGCACCGAAACGATGGGCGTCTGCACCGTGCCCGACCAGAGGCCCGTGGCGGCCGGGTTGCCCGGCGTGGCGTTGTTGAAGGTGACCGACACCGCCGCGGCCGTGGCGGCGTTGCGCGCGCCGTCCCAGGCAGTGGCCCCGACGGTGTGGGCGCCGTTGGGATACTTCGCCGTGTCCAGCGTGAAGGAAAACGGGCTCGCGATGTCGGGCACGCCCGCGGGGTTGCCGTCCACCAAAAGCTGCACGGCGAGGATGCCGGACTCCGTGTCAGTTGCGGTGACCGTCACCGTCGTAGCGCCGGCCACGGTTGCGCCGGCGAAGGGGGCGGTGACGGTCACCGCAGGCGGCGTGGTGTCCGGCGCAGCCGGAACACCAGATCCTTTGAACGCGACCAGCTGCATCACCCACGGGCCCGAAGCGTTCAACGCCGCGGACGAGGCGTACGATCCGGCGGCAGTGACCACCCTATCCTCGGCGATGTCGCCGTCGGGGCTGGTGATGATGCGGCTGGTGAACCCGCTTCCGGCGCTGCCGGTGGCGGTGAACACCATGTTGGCAGCCACCAGCAGATCCAGCGTGTTGGTGGTGGTCACTGCAGGCGTGATGCTGGTGGCGCTGCTGCCGCTGCCGGCAGCGGTGCCATCCACCGGGTTGCTCGCGACGATGCCGCTGTACTCGAGGATCCGGACGTCGGCAAACGTCGCCGGGGCGTCGAAGCGGACCGTCACCAACGCGCCGGCGGCGGCCGCCGCGATTCCCGGGGCGGCGTAGACGGACTGGGAGAGGCCGACAGCCAATACCACCGGGCCTGCCACCAGCGCATAAGCGTTTCCGCCGGCGTCGCTCACCGAGGTGACGTGCGAGGTGGCGTCGTTCCAGCCCACCACCACCACGTCCAGGTCGCCCGCCTTCTGCGCGGCGGGCCAGGCGACGGTCACGGTGGACGAAGGCGACTGCGGCGCGGCCGCGTTGCCCTGCACGAAGGCCGGCGGCGTGGTGGATGCCGTCGTGGTGACGCTCGCCACGTTCGAATAGGCGCTCAGGTTGCCGGCAGCGTCGCTGGCCCTCACCCGGTACCCGAACGTCGCGCCCGCCGAGACGCTGCCGTCGATGAAGCTCGCGGACGCAGAGGTGCCGACCTGCGCGAAGGTCGCGCAACCTGCCCCGCTGCACCTTTCGATCTGGTAGCCGGTCACGCCGACGTTGTCGGTGGACGCCGTCCAGGAGAGCGAGACCTGCGTCCCCGAGGCCGAGGCGGAGAGGCCCGCCGGCGCGGTGGGCGGCTGCGTGTCGGGCGAGGGCGTGGTGGCGGTCGCGGCGCCGGAGGCGGCGCTCAGGTTGCCGGCTGCGTCGGTGGCGCGGACGCGGTAGCTGTAGCTGGTCCCGGCGGTCAGCCCCGTGTTGCTGAACGAGGTCGCGGCCGAAGTGCCGATCTGCGCGAAGACGGTGCAGCCCGCGCCGGTGCAGCCCTCGATGATGTAGCCGATCACGCCCACGTTGTCGGTGGAGGCGGCCCAGGAGAGGTCGACGCGGGTGGAAGAGAACGCGCTCGCTGCCAGGCCCGTGGGCGCGGTGGGCGGTTGCGTGTCGGGAGGAGGAGGCAAAGCCCCCGCGGCCTTGAACGCCACCATCTGCATCACCCAGCCGCCCGATGACGCCAACTGCGCCGAGGCGGTGTACGTGCCGGGCGAAGCCACCACCCAGTCTTCCGCGATGTCGCCGTCGGGGCTGGTGATCATGCGGTTGATCCACGCAGGGCCCGGGCCGCTGGTGAGGGTCTGCACCATGTTGGCTGCCACCAGGAGATCCTGGGCGCTGGTCGTCGTGGCGGACGGCGTGGCGCTGGTAGCGCTGGAACCCGTGCCGGCCGCCGTCGCATCCACCGGGCTCGCCGCCGCCACATTGCTGTACTCGAGGATGCGCAGATCGACGAACTGCGCCGCGGCGTCGAACCGGACGGTGACAGTGTTCCCCCCCGCCGAGGCGGCGATGCCGCTCGCGTACCAGATCGACTGCGAGAGCCCGGCGGCCAGGACGGTGGGCCCTACCGCCGGCGCGTAGGCGTTGCCGGCGCCGTCGGAGACCGAGACGACGTGCGAGGTGGCATCGTTCCAGCCCACCGCCACCACGTTCAGGTCCCCCGCGCGCTGCGCGGCGGTGTATGCCGCCGTCACGGCGCTGGACGCGGACTGCGGCGTGGCGAAGTTGCCCTGCACGAACGTGGGAATCGTCGCGGCGGCCGGCGTGGTGGCGCTGGCGACGTTGGAGTACACGCCCAGGTTGCCTGCCGCGTCCGTGGCCCGCACTCGATAGCTGTACGAGGTGCCGGCGGTCAGGCCGCCGTCGCTGAACGCCGGGCCGGGCGTCGTGCCGACTTGCGTGAACCCGGCGCAGCCCGCGCCGGCGCAGCGCTCGATCAAGTAGGCGGTCACGCCGACGTTGTCGGTCGCGGCGGTCCAGGAGAGATCGATTCCCGTGGAAGAGGCGGTGGCTGCCAGCCCGGAAGGCGCGGAAGGCGGCTGCGTGTCGGGCGGCGGCGGCGTGGAGCCGGCGGCCTTGAACGCCACCATCTGCATCACCCACGGTCCGGAGCCGTTCAGCGGCGCCGAGGCGGAGTACGCTCCGACGGCGGTGACGATGCGGTCCTCGGCGATGTCGCCGTCTGGCGAAGTGATCAGGCGGCGGGTGAAGTTGGTGCCCGACCCGCGCGTGTTGGTCGCGACCATGTTGCCCGCGACCAGCACGTCGCTGGCGTTGGTGGTGGTCACCGCCGCGGTGCTGCTGGTGCCGCTGTTGCCCGTGGCTCCAATTGCGACGTCGAGCGGAGCGGCTGGATCGACGCCGCGGTATTCGAGGATGCGGATGTCGGCGAACTGCGCCGCCTGCGTGAACGTCACGGTGACGGTGTTCGCGCCCGCCGCCGCCGCGGCGATGTTGCTGGCGTAGTAGATCGACTGCGAGAGCACGCCGGCCACGGCGCCAGGGCCGATGGCGAGGTGATACGCGTTGCCCTTGCTGTCGGTCACCGAGGCGACCTGCGCCGTGGTGTCGTTCCAGCCCACCATCACCACCGACAGATCGCCCGCCCCCTGCGCGGCGGCGAAGGCGACGTTGACGGAGGCAGCGGACAATTGAGGCGTCGCACTGGCCACCTGGACGAAGGCGATGGTCGCCGCGTCCTGGCGGATGGAATCGTTTTCTGGTGCAGCGCGGCCACAATCCGCCAGCGCCAGCGCACACAGCGCCGCTACAGTTCGATTGTAATTTGTAATGACAGCCCCCCGGCCCGAACCCTACTCAACCCGACTTTCGACTCCATGTCCAGACATGGGGCTACCTCGTACCGACCATGGTCGCGAGCGGGACTCCCAGCCGCTCGGCGCGGCGGAGCTGGCGGTGACGCCAGATGGTGTAGAGGACAGGCAGGACTTCCAGGGTGAGGAACGCGCTGGTGACGAGGCCGCCGAGCATGGGCGCGGCGACCCTGCGCATGATCTCGGCGCCCGGGCCTTCTACCCAGAGCAGCGGCAAGAGGCCGGCCGCCATGGTCGCCACCGTCATCAGCTTGGGGCGGAGCCGACGAACCGTCCCCTCCGCGTGCGCCTCGACGATGTCGTCCCGGCTGCGGATGCGTCCCTCCGCGAGCCGCCGCGCGAAGGCGGCGTCGATGTAGACCACCGTGACCACGCCGGTCTGCATCGCCAGGCCGGCAGCGGAGAGGAGGCCCACCCAGACCGGCGCCGAGAGGGGGTAGCCGAGCAGGAAGAGGACCCAGATGCTCCCCACCAGCGCGAACGGAACCGACGCCAGCACGATGGCCGCCTCCGCCAGGCTGCGGAACATCAGATACAGCAGGCCGAACATGAGCAGCAGCACCGCGCCGACGATGAGGCGGAAGCGCTGCTCGCCGGCAACCAGCAGCCGGTACTGGCCGCCGAACTCGATCTTTTCGCCCGGCCGCAGGCGCAGTTTTCCCGTCGCCAGGGCCGCATCCACCTCGCGTTGCGCCCGCGCCACGTAACCGGCGAGATCGGCATCCGCGGCCAGGTCGATGGCCACGTCGGCGACGTAGGCGCCGCCCTCGGTGCGCAGCAGCGCCGGACCCGTCACCGCCGCCGGCCTGCCCAGAAGCGCCAGGGCGATGGGCTGCCGCGACGGTCCCTCGGAGCGCACGGTGGCGGCGCGCAGTGCGTCTTCGGGGCCGCGCAGGTTCTGATCGCGGAAGAGGCGCACCCGCATCGGCCGTCCGCCCTCGCGCAGCTCCCCCAGCGCGGCGCCGCCAAGAAGGACGTCGGCGGAGAGCTTGACGTCGCGCGGATCCACCGCATCAGCCGCCAGCGCGTGCGGATCGGCCACGAACTGCAGCGAGGTCTCGTCGCCCTGTCCCTCGAAGAAAGCGCTGCGGGTTCCGGGCACGCGCAGCACCACCTCGCGCGCGACGGCGGCTATGCGCTCCACCCGCTCCGGGTCGTCTCCGCGAATGCGGACCGAGGCCGGCGTGCGCACGCCGGTGCTGGTCATGTCCATTCGCCCCCGCGCGGGCGCCGTCCACGCCGAGGTCCAGCCGGGAAGCCGCGCCGCCCTGTCCAGCCGCTCCATCAGCTCCGCCCGCGTGGCGGGACCCTCCTCGGGAAAGACGGCGGCGAGCCAGCGGCGCAGCAGGGCCGGCCAGCGCGAGTAGAAGCGCAACCTGGGCAAGCGCGGCCAGTCCTGGTGGCGCCGGAGCCGCACCGTGGTCTCCACCATCGAGAAGGGCGCCGGATCGGTGGCGGTGTCGGCCCGCCCCACCTTGCCGAAGACGGTGGCCACCTCCTTCTCGGCGGCCAGCGCCTGGTCCATCCGGCGCAGCTGCGCCTCCACCTCGCCGGCAGGGGCGCCCGGCGCCGTGATCGGCATGAAGAGCAGGTCGCCTTCGTCGATGCGGGGCAGGAACTCGCCGCCCAACCTTCCCGCGATGGGCAGGCAGGAGGCCACCGCCAGCGCCGCCGCGCAGAGGGTGATCGCGGGCCGCGCCAGCGCGAAGCGCACGAAGGGCGCGTAGAGCTTCACCACGAAGCGGGTGAGCGGGTTGCCCATCTCCGGCAGCACCGGGCCGCGCAGCAGCAGCGAGCGCAGCGCCGGCGCGACCAGCAGCGCCACCAGGGCCGCGGCGGCGATCACCAGCGTCTTGGTGAGGGCCAGGGGGCGCAAGAGACGGCCCGTCTCGCCGGTGAAGGCGAAGACCGGCAGGAAGCTGAGCGCGGTGATCAGCAGGGAGGTCAGGACGGCGGGCCCCAGCGCCGCGGCGGCGGCGGCCAGTTTCGACTTGCGGTCGTCCCCATTGCCGCCGGCCTCGAGCTGGCGGTGGCACGCCTCCAGCGTCACCACGTCGGCGTCGACAGCGAGCCCCAGCGCAATGCCGATGCCGCCCAGGCTCATCACCGTGGCCGGCACGTCGAGCGCCCACATCGCCGCGAAGGTGGCGAGGAGCACCAGCGGGAGCGTGAGGAGCGGCACCAGGGCGCTGCGGGGATGGAGCAGGAAGAGCAGGATGACCAGCACCACCACCCCCACTTCCTCCGCCAGCGCGCGCAGCAGGGTCTTGTCGATGCGTTCCGCCAGCGCCGATCGATCGTAGACGGTGACGATCTGGACGCCGCCGCTCAGGTGGGCACGCTGCTGGTCGAGGGTGCCGCGCACCTCCGAAAGCAGCGCGGGCAGGTGGGCATCGGGGCGCGCGATCACGATTCCGCCCACCGCGGGGAGGATCCCGCCAAGGTCCGCCAGCCCTTCGGGCATCTCGTGCGTGAGCTGGACGCGCGCCAGATCGCGCAGCGGCGTCGCCGGCCCTCCTGGCCGCAGCACCAGCGCCGTGGAGAGCGCATCCAGACCCTGGGCCGGGCCGTCGGCGAGGAAGTGGGCCATGCTGCCGACCACGTCGCTGAAGGCCACGCCCCGCGCCCGCAGCTCGCCGGGGCTGACGTCCACCGCCGCCTGCTGCAGCGCCCCTCCCACGGACGCCACCTCGGCCACCCCGGGAATCGCCTCCAGCGCCGGCCGCAGCACGTCGTCCTGGAAGACGCGCAGGGTCAGCTGCGTCTCGCCGTGCGAGGGATCGACCAGCGCGTATTGAAAGACCCATCCGCCACCGGCCGACTCGGGTCCCACCCGCACGCGGACGCCTGCGGGGAGGTGCGGGCCGAGGGTCGCCATGCGCGCGACGATGTCGGCGCGCCCGGCGGCCGCGTCGCGCTGCGAGGCGAAGACGAGCTCGAGGCGGGCCATGCCCGTCATGGAGGTGCCGCGGACCGCGGTGGCGCCGGCAACTCCCTCGAGCGCGGCCTGCATGGGTCGGGTCAGTCCGGCGGCCACCTCGCGGGCGGGATGGCCCATCCATTGGGCGAGGACCGAGATCTGCGGATCTGAGATCTCGGGCAGCGCATCGCGGGAGACGGCGCGGCGGGCCAGCAGGCCGGCCGCGGCGATGAGCAGGGCGAGCGGCAAGAGCAGGCGCCCGTGGCCGGCGCTCCACGACATGCAGCGGCCGATCACGGATCCACCGCCATCCCGGCGGCGCTCCTCTGCCCCAGCGCGGCGTCGAGGAAGAAGGCCCCCCGCGCCACCAGCGGCTCCTGCTCGGCGAGACCGGAAACCACGGCGCAGAGCCCGAGGAAGGTGCGGCCGATCTTCACCCGCCGGCGCTCGACCATCTTCAGATCCGGAGAGAGCGCCAGCACGTAGGGCCCGTCGGACGACTGCAGCACCGCCGAGGAGGGCACCACCAGCACCGGGTGGGGCCTGGGCGGTGCGAACACCCAACCGGCGGTGCCGGGTGAAAGGCCACTCCCGAGGTGAGCGCCGATCGCGTCCCGCCTCTGCGAAACGTGATCGGTGATCACCTCCCGGCTCTGGGCGAAGTGATCGGTGATCACCGCCGCAACAAAGGCAGGATCGATGACCTCGAGGCGCACGTCCTCGGTGGCGTGGTCCCACGGACGCGCTTCCCCCGCCAGTTGGACCTGCGCGCTCACCGCCTGGTTTCCCGACGCGCGGAAGGTCAGCAGCTCTCCCGGCGCCAGCGCCTCCAACTCGTCGGCGTAGAGCACCGCATGCACCGACCCGTCATCCTCCACTCGCGCCGGGTCGGCGATCTCGTACTGGAAGATGCGGCGCCGCACCTGGTCGATGCTTCCCCGGCGCAGCCACCCGGGCGGCGGGTGCAGCGCCGCGGCCGCCTCCACGGGCTCGAGCCGCATCCCGCAGACGGGACACTGCCCTTCGACGGCGCTGGCGATCTCGCGATGCATCGGGCAGGCATAGCGGGCGGCGCCGGCCTCGATCCGCGCACGCGGCGCGCGCCGGGCCAGCGCCCATCCCGCGACGACGGCACCGGCGGCCAGCGCCAGCACGAGGAACCGCGCGGCGATCACCGCCGGCGGCACACCCTTCTGCGCCGCACCCGCGGCGTCGCGCGCGACTTCCAATCGATGCTCCCCCGCGCCAGACGCGCGAGCTTCAAGCTTACCAAGGGACGGCGCAGTGCCCCCCTCGGCGCGCAGCCTGGCCCACCGCTCCAAAGGACGAAAGGAGGGAGAGGTAGGACACGCTTGTACGCCCCTCCGGGGCTCAAGTAAGCTGTCTCCGGGGGGTTCCAGTGACATTCGCTGCAGTGCAGACGGCGCCGCCGGGCGTTGCCGGCCGCGAGCGCTTCACGCCCGCAGAGATCGAGCAGTTCCGCGCTTCGTTCGAGCGCGACGGGTACCTCGTAGTGCCCGGCGCGCTGCCGCGTTCACAGGTAGAGGCGCTGGCCGCTGCCGTCCTCGACCGGTTCGAGGCGGCCCGGCAGTCGGGAGGGCTGTTCACAGGAGGCGGCCTCCTCACCGGGCACCTCAACTGCTACCCCGGCAGCGAGGCGCGGCTCCTCTATGCGGAGCTCGAATCGCGCGGGCTGATCCAGGTGATCCGCGCCCTCTTCCCCAAAGCGGTGGGCGCTCCCAACGTGGGCTGCAACCTCAACCTGCCCGGCAGCGTGGTGCAGCACTACCACGTGGACCGGCCCTACACGCGCGACTTCGTCATCGCCAACGTGGCGCTGGTGGACACCAACATCGCCAACGGCGCCATCGAGCTGGTGCCGGGAACGCAGCGGCGCTTCTACAAGTACTGGCGGTTCGCGCTGGAGAGGCCGCAGCGGAACAGCAAGCGCATCTCCATGCAGGCAGGCGACCTGCTCGTCCGCACCTCCAACCTCTGGCACCGCGGCATGCCCAACCGCACCGGCCGGCCCCGGCCCATGCTCGCCTTCACCTGGGAGGACGGCGGCAGCGTGCAGCCGGATCCCTTCGAGGTCGAGGGCGGCGGAATCGCCTTCCGGCCCAACTGGTACCGCACCAGCTTCCTGGGGCGGCTGCGGGAGCGCACCTTCCTGGCGGCGCCGGTCTCGTACGACGCCTGGCGCTTCGTCCGCTCGCTCTTCGGCACCAAGGGCTACGATCACTGATTCGCTGGATGCCGGGTCGCGGCTGATTCTGTAGGCTGACCCGATGTCGTGTCCCATCGAAGACTACGCCATGCTGGCAGACTGCCAGAGCGCCGCGCTGGTGAGCAGGAGCGGCTCCATCGACTGGTTGTGCCTTCCCCGCTTCGACTCCGAAAGCTGCTTCGCCGCGCTCCTGGGCAAGCCGGGCGACGGCCGCTGGCTGCTGGCGCCGGCAGGGCCGGTGCGCCGGAAGACCCGCCGCTACCTGGATGAGACCATCGTGCTGGAGACGACGCACGAGACGGCCGAAGGAGCGGTGACCGTCACCGATCTGATGCCGATCCGCGACAAGACCCCGGACGTCGTGCGCGTGGTCCGCGGCGAGCGCGGGCGCGTGCGGATGCGCATGGAGCTGATCATCCGCTTCGCCTATGGCTCGGCCGTTCCCTGGGTCACCGCCATCGAGGGCGGAATCCAGGCCATCGCCGGCCCGGACCGCCTGCGATTGGTCACGCCGGTGAAGACGCGGGGCGAGGGCTTGAGCACGGTGGCGGAGTTCGAGGTGGGGCCGGGAGAAAGCGTGCCCTTCGTCCTCACCTGGTCGCCCTCGCACCTGCCCCCGCCAGCCCCGGTGGATCCGGAGGCGGCACTGGCCGAGACCGTGGCCGACTGGCGGGGCTGGGCGAGCCGCTGCACGTACAAGGGTCCCCACGCAAAGCTGGTGATGCGGTCGCTGCTCACGCTCAAGGCGCTGACCTACGCGCCCACCGGCGGAATCGCGGCCGCGGCCACCACCTCGCTGCCCGAGTGGCCCGGCGGCGTGCGCAACTGGGACTACCGGTTCTGCTGGCTGCGCGACGCCACCTTCACGCTCCTCTCGCTGCTCAGCGCCGGTTATTCGGAGGAGGCCGCCGCCTGGTGCCACTGGCTCTTGCGCGCCGCCGCCGGCGCGCCGGCGCAGCTGCAGATCATGTACGGGATCGCCGGCGAGCGCCGGCTTCCCGAATTGACCTTGCCGTGGCTCTCCGGTTACGAGGACTCGCGGCCGGTGCGGGTGGGCAACGCGGCCTCCGACCAGCTCCAGCTCGACGTCTACGGCGAGGTGACCGACGCCCTCTACCAGGCGCGGCGCGCGGGCCTCGAGCACGGGGTCGACGCCGCCGCCACCTGGGCCCTGCAGTGCGCGCTGGTGCGGCATCTGGAGAAGATCCGCGACCAGCCGGACGAGGGCATCTGGGAGGTGCGCGGCCCGCGGCGCCACTTCACCCACTCCAAGGTGATGGCGTGGGTGGCGTTCGATCGGGCGGTGAAGTGCATCGAGCAGTCCGGGCTGGAGGGGTCGGTCGAGCGCTGGCGACAGATCCGCGACGAGATCCACGCCTCCGTCTGCAGCAAGGGCTTCGACCCGCAGCTCGGGTCGTTCGTGCAGTCGTACGGGTCCAAGGATCTGGACGCGAGCCTGCTCATGCTGCCGCTGGTGGGCTTCTTGCCGGCCACCGATCCGCGGATGCGCGGAACGGTGGCCGCCATCGAGGCCACGCTGCTGCGCGACGGTCTGGTTGCCCGCTACACGCCCCACCCCGCGGTGGACGGCCTGCCTCCCGGCGAAGGCACCTTCCTGCCTTGCTCGTTCTGGCTGGCCGACAACTACACGCTGCAGGGCCGCCACCGCGAGGCGCAGGAGCTGTTCGACCGGCTGGCGGGACTGGCGAACGACGTGGGCCTTCTGGCGGAAGAGTACGATCCGGTGGCGCGCCGTCAGCTGGGCAACTTCCCCCAGGCGTTCTCGCACGTGTCGTTGATCAACACCGCGCTGGCGCTGGGCAGCAAGGGCGGACCGGTGGAGCAGCGGCAGCAGTAGCGAACCCGACGCTTGTTTTGGTAGCGTTCGCCACCCCCGACCCCCGGAGGCTTCCGCCATGAAAGCCGTCATCTGTGGAGTAGCCCTTCTCGCCGCGCTGCCCGTCCATGCCCAGGGCGCGAAGATCGTGAAGACCGACAGCCACATCGACGCCCTCGACCCCGGCATCAAGCTCTTCGTCCGCGAGAAGAAGGCGGAAGGCGCCCGCGCCACCGACGAGAACACCGTGCTCTTCGTGCACGGCGCCACCTTCCCCTCCACGCCCGACTTCGACCTCCAGTTCAAGGACTACTCCTGGGCGGACCGCCTGGCCTCGCAGGGCTACGTCGTCTACATGTTCGACAAGCGCAACTACGGCTTCTCCACGCGGGAGAAGGCGATGGACGAGCCGCCCGCCGCGAACAAGCCGCTCTCGCGCTCATACCTCGTCATCCGTGACATCGCCGCGGTGGTCGATCACATCCGGGCGAAGAACAAGATCGCGCGGGTCACGCTGATCGGCTGGTCGTGGGGCGCGATGACCGCCGGCTACTACTCCTCGCTCTATCCGGAGAAGGTGCAGAAGCTGGTGCTCTACGCGCCGCTCTACGAGAACACGCTGCACACCAACCTGGGCGCTGGATCGGGACTTCAAGACAAGCGGCATCCTTCGCAGTTCAACCCCGCCATGGGGGCGTACCGGCTGGGCACAGGGGACGCCAACAACAAGCGCTGGGACGGCGAGATCCCGGTCCCCAACAAGGACGAGTACCGGGACCCGGCGGTACAGGAGGCCTTCAACCAAGCAGCGCTGGCGACCGACCCGACCAGCAACACGCGCACGCCGCCCGCGCTGCGCGCGCCCAATGGCGTGCTGGAGGATTCCTTCTACCAGGCCACCGGCCGGCGCATCTGGAACGCGGCGAGCATCACCGCGCCGACTCTGGTGATCGCCGGGGAGGACGACACCTGGAGCTTCGTGCACGATCGCGAGGGGCTGATGCGCGACCTCTCCAACGCGGCGTCGAAGAAGCTGGTGCTCATCCCGCACGCCACGCACTTCGTGCTCTTCGAGAAGCAGCGGGGGAAGTTCTTCGAGGAAATCGAGGCGTTCCTCAAGTCGCCCGCGCACGCCTCGAAGTGACGGACGGCCGCCCGCACGTCTGGCGGGCGGCACCCTTCCGCCCGCCCGGAAACGGCACACCTTGATCTGATCCAAGGAGGTGTGTCGTGAGCGGATCTGTAGCAACCCAGGATCTGAGAGCCTCGGAAGGCGTGTGGCGCCTGATGCGCGTCGTGTTCGGGGTCGTTCCCATCGTGGCCGGACTCGACAAGTTCACCAATCTGCTGGTCGACTGGTCGAAGTACCTGGCGCCGGCCTTCGCGCACGTGGTGCCGCCGCACGGCTTCATGATCGTGGTGGGCATCATCGAGATCGTCGCCGGCATCGGCGTGCTCTTCACGCCCTGGACGAAGCTGTTCGCCACCATCGTGGGCATCTGGCTCCTGGGCATCGCGGTCGATCTGGTGATGGCGGGCTTCTACGACATCGCGGTGCGCGACGCGGTGATGGCAGTCTCGTCTTTCTGCCTGGCGCGGCTGACGGCGCCGGCGACGCAAACGCAGACGGCGCCGATGCGCACGGCAAACGCGCAGTAGCGGTCAGCGCCGCTCTGCTGCAGGGAGCGCGTCGAGCCAGGCGCAGACGCGTTCGACCATCTCGGCGAAGGATGGCGCGACGAAGAGCGCGCGCTGGTAGGCGGTGGGGTCGTAGGGCGTCTCTGCGATCAGCGCCGGATCGAAGCGCCGCAACTCGGCCCGCTGCTCGAAACCGCCCAGCTCGCCGGAGGAGGAGAGCAGGCCGGCGCCGTAGGCCTTGAGCGCCCCCTTCTCGCGGGAGACGCCGAACTCCAGCGTGTACCAGTAGAGCCGCGCCACCTTGCAGAGCGTCTCCCCGTCCACCCGCTCGGCCGCGTGGCCAAAGGCGCGGTTGAGGCGGGCGAAGCGCGGATCGCAGAACGTCGCCGCATGCCCGACCAACTCGTGGACGACATCGGGCTCCGGCGTGTACAGCGGCCGGCTGGGATGGCGCATGTACTGCGTGGCCAGAAAAGTGCCGCGCGACAAGTAGCCAAGGAAGGTGCGATCGCCCACCAGGCCGGCCACCGGCTTCATCGCGAATCCGGTCGCGCGCTGCAAGGTGGCGTTCACGTCCTCGAGCTGCGGGACCTGCTCGCGATCCAACCGGACCACGCCCGCGGCCTCGAGGTATTCGCCGCACGCATATTTTTCGTGCAGCGGACCGAGGCTGGCCCAGACGGACCGCCAGGTGTCGTCCTCCTCCGGCGTGTACCCGACGCGCGGTACGGCGCCCTCGCGATAGTCGAAGGCGATGCGCGCGATGGCGTTGCGCCGTTCCCTGTAGGCGGCGTCGCGGAACCCGGGATGGTCGGGGTCCAGCTGCACCAGGTCCTGCGCGCGCCACGGATGCGCTGCTTCCGACTTCTCGTGGATCCGCGCCTCGGTGGGCGACAGCTTCATCGGCGCCACCATAGCAGCAACGAGCTGGCCGGCCCCGAGAGAAAGCAGGAACCGCGAAGGGGGGGATCGTGCTCCGACCATCCCCGGGACCGGACCAGTCCAGGTTCGACAACCGCAAAACGGCCGCGGAACTGAAATCGGCGATTTCTCCTCGAAAAAAAGTTGTTCCGGCCTTACTACGCGCGGTGTCCAAAGTTCGCAGAGGAAAGGACCCGTGGAAGCGCTCTCCGATGCCGACCTGATAGCCAACCACCTCGCCGAGGGGGGCGGCGGGGCGAGCGTCTGGCTACAGGAGCTGTTCCGCAGGCACTACGCCAAGGTGGTGACCTGGTGCCTGCGCATCGCCGGCGATCGCGACGAGGCCAGCGATCTCGCGCAGGCCGTCTTCGTCAAGGCGCACCGGCACCTCGGCTCGTTCCGGGGCGAATCGCGGATGTCCACCTGGCTCTACTCGATCACGCGGAGCGAGTGCATGAACTACCTCAAGTCGCGCCGCTCTCGCGCACATGCCCTCGAGGACGACCTCGCCAGCGAGCCCGACGCCGAGCTGGAGCCGAGCCCGGAAGATGCGCTCGAGCGCGAACGCTCCGTCAAGCTGGCGCGGGAGATGATCGAGCGCGAGCTGGACGAGACCGAGAAGATGGTCTTCACGCTCCACTATGGCGACGACGTGCCGCTGGACGCCATCACCCGGCTGCTGGGCCTCACCAACCGCAGCGGGGCCAAGGCGTACATCGTCAGCGCCCGCCGCAAGCTTTCGCGCGCCATCCAGCGATGGAGAGCGGCCGAAGAAAGGTTCAACGCCTAGGACAGGAGATTCTCTCATGCCGGAAGCACGGTCGAAGGAACACTGGTTGCTCAAGGATGCGCTCTCGCCAGCCGTCACCTGCGTCACGCTGGTGGAGCTGGACGGGCTGGGTGACGGCTCGCTGCCCGAGGCGGCGGCGAAGAGGGTGCGCGGCCATCTCGCGGACTGCGCGCGCTGCCAGACCGAGCTGGCCCTGCTCCACGAATTCGAGCGGGCGTCGCCGCGCGCCGCCGAGGCCGCGACGGTGCAGTGGATCACCACTCAGCTCGAGCGCCGCTTCGCCGGCGCCATCGCGCAACCCGCGCGGAAGAGCGAGGCCACGGTCACGCCCATCCGGCGCTGGCTCCCGCGCCGTCCGATGCAGGTGGGATTCGCCATCGCCGCCTCGCTCCTGGTGGCCGCGGTGGGCATCGGCATCAACAAGTCGCGCCCGCCGGCCTTCGAGCCGCCCACCGGCGCCCTGGTCTTTCGCTCGGGATCGCTCGCCGTGGTGTCGCCGGCGGCAAGCCTCGAGGCGCCCCCACGAGATTTGCGCTGGCAGCCCTGGGCCTCGGCGTCCTCCTACGCGGTGCGGGTGATGGAGGTCGACCACGAGGTTCTGTGGAGCGCCGAAACCGGCCAGACCGCCATCGCGCTGCCGGACTCGGTGCGCGCGCAGGTCGTGCCCCACAAGCCGCTGCTCTGGGAAGTGATCGCCCGCGACTCCGACGGCAAGGCCCTGGCCTCGTCGGGGATCCAGAAGTTCCAACTGAAGAGCCCGTAGGGCAAGGAGGTGCACGTGAAGTGGAACGCTTTCGTGACGACGACGACCCGGGGGGGCCGCACTGTCGCAACGTTCGCGCTGGCACTCTTGCTCAGCGCGATCGCGTTCGCCGACACGTTCGCCGGCCTTTCCCTGCGCGTCCTCAACGACAGCGCTCCCGCGGGCGGCTCCATCCAGCTCAAGCTCTCGGTCACCGAGCCCAGGCCCATCATCATCAGCCAGGCCAACTTCGACTACGGCGCCGCGCTGGGGCCGGTGCAAGGCGTGTTGATGCCCAGCGATCCCGCCTCCGCGGGCGCTGCCGTGGTGCAGGGCCACTCGCTGCGCATCCGGACCGTCTCGCCGGGCGGCACGCTGGGTCTCAGCACCACCGCGCCGGCCGTGGTGGTGACCATCGCGGTCCCCGCCGGCCTCGCCCCGGGCACGGCCGCGCCCTTGAACCTGAACCCGCTCACCTCGTTCTTCGACGATGCCAGCGGGAAGCCCTATCCCCTGCAGGTCAAGCAGGGGACCTTCCACGTGCAGGGCACGGTCTCCATCACCGACGTGCTGCCGGGCGGCGGCTTCCTGCCTGCCGGATCCACCGTCACCCTGGTGGGGCTCGGGTTCCAACCCGGCGCAACCGTCGAGATCGACGGGGTGGCCGTGGCGTCCTCGGCCTTCGTCGATGCCAACCACGTGCAGGCCGTCACCGCAGCCGATGCCCAGCTCGACGGGCGCAGGGTCCGGGTCACCAATCCCGACCGCACGCGCGCCTCGTACCTCTCCTACCTGCGCGCCGCATCCCTGGGCGAGAGCGCGCGCCCGCTGCTGGCGGCGACCGAGCCAGTCTTCCCCGTGCAACCGCTCTCCTCAGCCTTCGTGAGCACGCCCTCACCCGCGCCCGGGACGTTCTTCGCGCTCGCGCTCCAGAACCCGGGACCCTCCGACTCCAACGTCTCCATCGAGCTGTGGTCGGCCGGCTCCGTCGTCGCTTCCACCTCGCTGGCGATGCCGGCGCGCACCGAGATCGCGCGTGAGGCCTCCGAGCTGTTCACCGGCGTCAGCGCGCCTGCCGGCAGCTTCCTGCGCGTGACCGCCAGCTCTCCGGTGCAGGTGCTCGGGCTCTCGGGAGACGAGGGAGAGGGCACGGTGGCGCCGCTCTTGCCGGGGCTCACCTCCCCCTGAGGCATGCCGCGCTTTACCGCGGACCACCGCCGCGTCATGATCCCGCCCGGTGCGGCCCTGCCTGCTGGTCCTGCTCCTCGCGCTCCCCTGTCGTGCCGCCCCCCAGACCGCGGAGGGTGCACGGCAGTCGCTGGAGCAGGCC
>DASRTX010000648.1:0-11627 GCA_035655715.1 Myxococcales bacterium
TTGCTGGCGCGGCACCACGAGGTGGTGAAGCTGGTGACCGCGCGCATCCGCCTGCAGGGCGGCGTGGCCACCTACGATCTTGCCGACCTGGGCGTGGACACCGTCAACAAGTTCATCGCCTACGCGGCCGACGAGAGCACCATCTACACGGTGTCGGTCTCGCGCGGGCCGAACCGGAGCAAGATCTCGCTGGGCTCGAATCCCTGGAGACAGGAGCAGCGCCGGCACAACCTGGCGCGCATCGCCGAGCGCTACGGCGGAGGCGGCCACCCGGCGGTGGCGGCCATCTCCTTCCCGCCGGACCAACTCGACCAGGCTCGCACCGCCGCCGCCGTGATCGCCGACGAGCTCCGCAGCTAAGCGCCTTCAGCGCGGAGCGCGCAGAACTACTTCTTCGGCGCCTTCGTCTCCGCCTGGGCTTCCTTCTTGGCGTCGGCCGACTTCTGGACGAGCTCGAGGTTGATGTCCAGGTTGACGTCGTCCGAGACCATCATGCCGCCGCTCTCCAGCGCCTTGTTCCAGGTCAGGCCCCAGTCCGAGCGCTTGAGCTTGCCGGTCACCTCCGCCGCGTAGACGGTGGTGCCCATGGGCGATTTCTGCGGCTGGTCGGCGAAAGCCACCTGCAGCTTCACCGGCTTGGTCACGCAGTGCATGGTCAGGTTGCCGCTGACGTCGTAGTGGTCGCCGGCCTTGTCGATCTTGTCGGACTTGAAGGTGATCTCCGGGCACTTTTGCGCGTCGAAGAAGTCGGCCGACTTGAGGTGACCGTCGCGCTTCTCGTTGTGCGTGTCGATCGAGGCGGTGTCGATCTTCATGTCCACGGTGCTCTTGCTGGGGTCGTCCTTGTTCCACTGCAGGGCGGAGGTGAACTTGTCGAACTGTCCCCTCACCGTCGTCACCACCATGTGCTTCACCGAAAAGCCCGCGCTGCTGTGCGCCGGGTCGGCTTCGAGGGTGATGGGCGCGGCCGCCAGTAGGGCTGCGAGAACGATGGTCATGGTTTGGATTCTCCTTGGAAAATCAGGCAATTTGCCACAAGCGAAGAACTGAGGTGGGGTCTCCGCCGGAAGCCTTATACGCGTCGAGCGCGCGCTCGGCCAGTGTCCGACCGGAGTCTAGGATGTCGGACAGCGGATCGAGGTGCGCCGACTCGTCGGCGCCGGAGAGCTGCCGCCAGGCGGCGAGGCCCTTTCGCGCGATCCCCACCAGATCCCGCGCCAGTTCCAGCGCGGTGACGCCGCCGGGTCCTTTCGCTCGCAGGGCGTGCCGCGCCACCTCGCCCTGGAAACGAACCAGCTCGGAGAACGACCAGCGGGCCGTCAGCTCCGCCGCCGCCTGCCGGGCGGAGGCGTCGTAGAGCAGCCCCACCCAGAGCGCCGGCATGGCGTAGAGGAGCGGGGGCGGCACCATGTCCGCGCCGCGGAGCTCGAGGACGCGCTTCACCCGCACTTCGGGGAAGAGTGTGCTGAGGTGATCGACCCAGTGCGAAAGGGTGGGCTGCTCTTTCTCGCCGCCGGCGAGCCTGCCCGTGGTCAGCCAGTCGCGGAAGGTCTGCTGGCGCGCGTCGCGGTATTCGGTGCCGCTGCGGACGAAGAGCATGGGCACGTCCAGCGCCCACTCCACATACCGGCGGTAGCCCCAGTCCTTCTCCAGCATCTGCTCCAGCAGGCCGCAGCGCGCGTCGTCGGTCTCGCGCCAGACCTGGTAGCGGAAATCCAGCCAACCCGAATCGCGGCCGGCGATCAGCGGGCTGTTGGCGAACATGGCGGTCACCACCGGCGAGACGGCGGTGGCGGCGCGCACCTTGGAGGCGAGGTCCTGCTCGTCGCTCCAGTCCAGGTTCGCCTGCACCGTGGCAGTCATCAGCATCATGTCGAGCGCCAGCCGCCCGCGCGGCCCCAGCGACGACTTCATCGCCGCGTAGCGGCCTTTCGGCATCCAGGGCACCTGGTCCCGCGAGCCGAACGGCCGGTACCCGGCGGCCAGCCACGCGATGCCCTTCGAGTCGCGCCGCACCTCGGCCAGATGCTCCTCGATCTCCTGCCGGATCTCCGCGAAGGTGCGCCACGGCGCGCCCGAAAGCTCCAGCTGGCCGCCCGGCTCCAGCGTCACCGAGGCGTCCTTCGAGAGCAGCGCGACGGGCTGCCCGTTCTCCCTGTGGGTGTGCTGGGCCCCTCCCGCCGAGCGGGCGATGGCGTCGAGCAGCTCGCGGATCCCTTGAGGGCCGTGGTACGGCACGGCCTCGAGTTCCGGTCCGCGCACGCCGAGCTTCTCGTGTTCCACGCCGATCAGCCAGCGCGCGGCCGGGCGCTCGGCGCCCCGGATGTACGCCACCAGCTCGTCGACGTTGCCGACCGGTGCGGAAAGACCGCCGAGATCCAGAGACATGGTCAGGACAACAGATGCCGCGCGCCGCGATTCGGAGCGCCAGGGAAAACTTCTACCGCAGAGGCACAGAGCGCTTCGCGATCACACCTGCATCAAGTCCTTTTCCTTGCCCCCGATGATGTCGTCCACCTTCTTCACGCCGCCGTCCACCTCGGCCTGGACCTTTTCCATCGCCTTCTTGCCGTCGTCCTCGGTGAGGTCGCCCTCCTTCACCGCCTCCTCGATCATCTCCTTGGCGTCGCGGCGCTCGTTCCGGATGGCGATCTTGTGCTCCTCGCCTTTGTGCTTCACCACCTTGACGTACTCCTTGCGGCGCTCCTCGGTGAGCGGCGGGATGGGCACGCGCACGATCTCCGCGTCGGACATGGCGTTGATGCCCAGCCCGGCCGCGTTGATGGCCTTTTCGATCACCGGGATCATCTGCTTCTCCCACGGCTTGATCACGATCAGCCGCGGGTCCGCAACCGTGACGTTGGCCACGTTCTGCAGCGGCGACATCTGTCCGTAGTAGTCGACCCGCACGCCTTCCAGCAGGGCCGGGTTGGCGCGGCCGGTGCGTACCTTGGCCAGCTCGCGGCGCAGATCGTCCAGCGTCTTGTTGATGCGCTGCCTGAGATCGTCGACGACGTCCTCTGCCATGCCCATCTTTAGGTCTCCTGGTGCACCTGCGGCTTCAGCTCGCCCACCAGCGTGCCCACGTCCTCGCCCTGCACCACCCGGAGGATGTTCCCGGGCTGCCCGAGGTCGAAGACGATGATGGGCAGTTCGTTGTCCATGCACAGCGAGATGGCGGTGGAGTCCATCACCTTGAGGTTCTTCTTCAGCACCTCGATGTAGCTGAGCGTCTTGTAGCGCGTGGCGGTGGGATCCTTCATCGGATCGGCAGTGTAGATGCCGTCCACCTTGGTGGCCTTGAGGATCACCTCGGCGTGGATCTCCATCGCGCGCAGCGAGGCGGCGGTGTCGGTGGTGAAGTAGGGGTTGCCGGTGCCAGCGGCGAAGATGACCACGCGGCCCTTCTCCAGGTGGCGCACGGCGCGCCGGCGGATGTACGGCTCGGCCAGCTGCTGCATCTCGATGGCGCTCTGCACCCGGGTGAAGACGTTGAGCTTCTCCAGCGAGTCCTGGAGGGCCAGCCCGTTGATCACCGTGGCCAGCATGCCCATGTAGTCGGCGCTGGCGCGATCCATGCCCTCGGTCGAGGCGGAAACGCCGCGGAAGATGTTGCCGCCGCCGATGACGATGCCGACCTCGACGCCCATCTCCACCAGCTCGCGGATCTCCTGCGCGATCTGCTGGAGCGTGCGCGGAGAGATGCCGTACTTGCCCTCCCCCATCAGCGCCTCGCCACTCAGCTTGAGTAGGATTCGCTTGAAGCGCGGCGATTTTTGCGAGGGCGCGGTCACGGGGCGCGGAAGCTATCTTGCACCCCTGGAGTGGTCAAGGCGGCTGAAGACCATCGTGGCCGCCTTCAGTTCGCGTCGTCGGGCAGCGGCAAGGCGGGATCGGCGGAGCGCAACTCGCGCGGGGCAAGCTCGACGTCCGGCAAGGCCGCGAGCTCGGCATCGATCGGGGCCGCCTTGTCGCGCAACTTGCGGGCTCCCGGGACGACCATCCGCTCGAACGAACCCACGGTTTCGTTGTAGGCGGCCACTGCCGTCCCCAGCCCCCGGCCGACCTTGGCGAAATGATCGCCCAGCCGCGCGAGGCGCTTGTGCAGGTCGCGCCCGAGCAGAGCGATCTCCTGGGCATCCTGCGCGAGCCGCTCCTGGCGCCATCCGAACGCCGCGGCGCGCAGAAGCGCGATCAGGGTCGTGGGAGAGGCGAGCAGCACCTTCTCTGAGAAGGCGCCCTCCATCAGGGAGGGATCCTGCTCCATGGCAGCGGAGAAAACCGCCTCGTTCGGTACGAAGAGCACCACGAACTCCGGCGTGTGCTCGAACTGATCCCAGTACGCCTTGCGGGCCAGCTGCGCCACGTGGTTGCGGAGCTGCCGCGCATGCGACGCCATGTGCTCGCGGCGGGTGCACTCGTCCTGGGCCTCGAGCGCGTCCAGGTAGGCGGCGAGCGGCGCCTTCGCGTCCACCACCAGTTGCTTGCCGCCGGGCAGCTTGACCACGAGATCGGGCCGCAACCGACCCTCTTCACCCTGCACCGTCTCTTGCTGCGCGAAGTCGCAGTGCTCGAGCATGCCCGCCATCTCGACCACCCGCTGCAGCTGCATCTCGCCCCATCGGCCGCGGACCTGGGGCGCCCGCAGCGCCTTGACCAGGTTTCCCGTCTCCCGATGCAGCGCCGTCTGCGATTCGAGCAGCGAGCTGACTTGCTGCCGGAGCTGCCCGTACGCCTGCGCGCGCGCGTTCTCCATCTGCTGGATCTTGCCGTCCACCTTCTCCAGCGACTGCTGCACGGGCTTCACCAGCTCGGCGATGGCCTGCGAGCGCTTTTCCAGATCGCCCCGTGCGCCCTCGTGGAACGTACCGAGCGATTCCTTGGCGAGCTGGAGGAACTGCTCGTTGTTCTGCTTCAGCGCCCTGCCCGCGAGCGCATCGAAGCTGTCGGCCAGCGCCGCCTGCGCCTTCTGCAAGAGCTCATGCTTCTCGCTCCCGGCAACACGCTCTGCTGCGAGCCGCGCCTCCAGCGCCGCCCGGTGCTGGCGCTCGGATCCGAGGTCTCCGCGGAGCCGCGCGGCGTCGTCTCGCATGCGCTCGAGCTCGGCGTCGCGCGCCCGCAGCAGCGCGCCGAGCTGGGCGCCGTGGGCCCGCGCCGAGGCGAGCAGATACAGGGCGAGCGCAAGCGCGACGCAGAGCACGGCGAGCAGCGCGGTCATGAAGATTCCTCCATGCGCGCGAGCTTGCCAGGGGGGTCTGACATGCGCTGCCCAAGCTCCTGGAATTCCTGGGAAGATCGCTCCGCCCAGAACCCCTGCTCGCAGGCCTGGAGAAGCTTTGCGGGCAGCGCGAACAGCCGGTACACGCAGGCGTCGATGCGCCGGTCGAGCGCATGCGCGGCCCCGTCCGCCGAGTCCGCGCGCAAGCGGGCCAACCCGGCGAGCTCCGCGGGCGCCGCTAGCAGGGGACGCGGCACCGGCAGGCCGCGCAGCGCGGTGGGCTTCACGTTGACGTCGGTGGTCCGCAAGCGATGGTAGCGCTGCAGCGGCACCGACTGCACCAAAGCGAGCAGCGCCCACAGCCGCTCTTCGTCGGAGCACGCCAGCGTCGAGAGAGAGTCGAGGCAGACGTGATCGGGCGGGACCGGCGCCGCCTCGAGCCAGCGCGCCCAGGGAGCGGCCGCGTTGGTGCGGATGCGCTGGACCGCCATGCGCGGCACGCCAAGCTGCCGCGCCACCAGGGTGCGCATCGGCCCGGCATCCAGCAGCGCCTTGGGCCGCCAGCGCAGCGCGTAGGGCACCACGTCTTCGCCGCCCACCAGCGCAACCTCGGAAGGCCGCGGCCCTCGCCGCGCCACGTGGCGCTCGTTGCTCCCGGTGCGCATGCCGTACGCGACGGTGCAGGCCTCGCCCAACGGCACGGCAGCGGATTCCATGGCCGCGCACAGCTCGTGCTCGCGGCGGGAGCGGTACACCATCCAGCCCGCGCGCGCCGTCCTCAAAAGCTCCGCGCGCGACGCCGGGGCCAGCGCGGTCTCCCCGCGCGCCACGTACGCTGCGCGCACAGCGGCGGGCCGGCGCTGGAGGACGAGCGCGTGCACGCGGGTGTCCTTGGCCGAGGCGAAGGGCTTGCCCAGATCGACGATGGCCGCCACCTCAGCCTGCGCCAGGATCTCCTCCCGCAGGCGGCCCGCGCGGGAGAGGTACATCCAGGTGTCCGGCACCAGGAGCGCCGCCACGCCGCCCGGCCGCACCAGCTGCAGCGCGCGGAGCAGGAAGGCGGCGTAGCGATCGATCTCCGCGCCGCGCAGGGCGGGAAAGGCGCGGGAGAGGAACTGCCGCTCGGCGGGCGCGGCGACGTGTCCGTAGGGCGGATTGGAGACGATCAGGTCGGCGGGCTGCGCCGGGGTGAAGCGGAGCGCGTCGGCCCTGCGCAACCGGGCCGTGGCTCCGCAGAGGCCCAGCGCCTCCCGCGCCACCTCGAGGGCGGATCCGTCCAGGTCGAGGCCGCGCAGATCGCGCAGCCCGGCGCGGGCGGCGGCCACCAGGAAGGCGCCGGCCCCGGCGCAAGGGTCGAGCACGCGACCCTCGCGCACGCCGCCGTGGCGGAGCGCGACCGCAACCACCCGGGCCGCCAGGTCTTGTGGAGTGTAATAGAGGCCCGCCTCCCGCCGGGAGCTCCCCAGCGCGCGCGACCTCTCCTTCTCGTACCCGGCGATGAGCGCCTCGGCGCTCAAGACCTGCGGCCCCGGGGAAAAGCCTTCTGGTGCTGCTCCAGCAGCTTGGTCATCTCCTCGGCGGGGATCGGCTGCGCCCCGCCCAGCGCGCGGGCGTGGTGGAGGATCTTCGCCAGGTGCTCCACCAGCTCCATGCGCAAGAAGCAGAGCGAGACGTCCGGCCCCAGCGTGAGCGCGCCGTTGCCGGGCAGCAGCATGGCCTCGGCCTCCGCGGCGCAGCGCGAGACGGCCTCGGTGGCGAGCGGCGTCCTGGGCAGCGCGAAGGGCGCCAGCGGGATGCGGCCCAGGGAGACCACCGCCTCGGGCAGGCAGACGGGCTCGAGGGGCACGCGCGCCGCACCGAAGGCGGTGGCGTAGGGCGGATGGGCGTGCATCACCGCGTCCACGTCGGGACGCGCCCGGTAGGCGGCGAGGTGCAGCTCCGTCTCGCCCGGTGGCTTGCGCGTTCCCTCCACCACCGCGCCGTTTCCGTCGATCACCACCAGCGACTCCTCGTTCACCTCCGCCTTGGAGGTGGCGGTGGGGGTGATGACGAAGCGGTCGCGGCCGATGCGCACCGAGACGTTGCCGTCGTGGTTGGCGGCCCAGCCCGCGGCGTGCATGCGGCGCGCCGCCTGCGCCAGCTGCGCGCGCAGGAGCGGGTGCATCAACCCACGACCGCTGCGTCGACCACGCCGACGATGCAGGAGCGGATGGGCAGCTTCGCTTCCTTGGGCAGCCCGAAGAGCTGGCGGATGCCGGTCCCTTCCCGCAGCACCAGCACCGTGTCGCCCTCGCCGGACTGGACGGCGCGATCGACGGCGAGAAAGCTCTTGCCCGAGGGCGCGCCCGTCTCGTCGATGGGCTGCACCACCAGCAGCTTGAGCCGCGCGAACGCGGGATGCTTCTCGGTTGCGATGACCGGGCCCAGCACCTTGCAGAGGATCATACCGCCACCCGATCGACGATGCCCACCACCGCGGCGTCCACCGGCACGAAGCTCGGCTCCAGGGCCAGCGCCGCCTCGCGCGAGCCCACCAGGAAGACCAGGTCGCCGGGCCCCGCGCGGACGGTGTCCACCGCCACCTCGAGCCCGCCGCTGGGCTTCTGCAGATGGTCGAGCGGCTGCACCAGCAAGAGCTTCTGCGCGCCGAGGCCCTCCGCCTTGCGCTCCGCCACCACCGTGCCCACCACCCGGCCCAGGTACACGCTACTCCCCCGCCGAGACGACGATGGGAATGTCGACGTCGAAGGCCTGCCCGCTGAACTGGGGGAAGACGATGCGCCGGGTGGCCTTGCGCAGGCACGCGCCCAGCGGCGCCTCCTCGACGGCGCGCCGATCGATCCGGGCCGCCGTGACCTGGCCCGAAGGCGCGATGGTGGTGGCGATGTGGATCTTCCCCACGCGCAGGTGGGGATCGTGCCGCAGCGCCTCGTCCACGCAGCCCTGCAGCGCGGGCTTGTTCTCGTCCAGCTTCCTGCGCACTTGATCGGCGGTCAGGCCCGTCGAGAGCGCCGGCGGCGCCGCGGCCGGTTTCGGCGGAGGAGCCGCAGGCTCGACCGGCTTCGGCGGGGGAACCGGCTCTGTCTTGTCGGGCGGCGTCGCGGCCTGGACCGGGGGCGCTTCCACCTTGGGCTCTTCGGCTTTGTGCCCGGAGGGCCCGAAGGCGATCCAGAGCGCGACGGCGGCCGCGGCCAGCCCGGTGAGGACCAGGAAGACGGCGAACGGGCCCCGGTTTTCCGGCGCTGCCGCTCCCTCGAACATGGTGCCCGCGTTCGCCTTCAGCCGCTTCTGCCGGGGGTTGGTGTCTTTCTTGCGCGACAGCTCGTCGGTGGCCCAACGCGCCAGATCCAGCGCGCTCTTCTGCGGTCCGCTGTTCTCCGCCGGGGTGAAGAGGCCGTGCGCGATGTCCTCCGAGCGGGCGCGTTCTCCGGCAGGCGAGGCTTCGGGCGCGGCGGCGACCGGCGCCACCGACGCCGGCGTGGCCAGAGGAGGAGGAGGGGGCGGTTGGGACACCGCCGGGGGGGCCGACGGGACCGGCGGAAAGAGCGAGGACAGCTCCGCCAGATCGCGCGCGCGCTGCCACGACTCCATTCCCTCCCGCCACAGGTACGTGCGCGGACCCACGTCGCCGGCGTTGGCGCGCCCTTCCAGCTCCGTCCGGGTCATCGGTCCGGTCTGCTTGCCGTGCAGCATGGCGAACCAGATGGCGTCGTCGGCAGGCGCCGCCATCTCGCCCTGCGGAACGCCGTTCTGCGAGGTGGCGTCCCGGGTTCCGCCCGCGCCGTCCGGTTCCTTCGAGGCCTGCAGCGCTTTCTCCAGCACGTCGCTCGCCATCGCCCGCGTGCTCTCGGTGTCGGTGTCGTGCCGGGCCGGGGCGGGTCGTGAGACAGGCTGGATCGGCTGCGTCGTCGAAGGCGGCCGCGATGGCGGTGGCGCGCTGGCGACCAGCCGAGGCGCTTGCGAGCCGGTGAGCAGCGGATCGGAGATGGCGATCTTCGCGCCGCATCGCTTGCAACGCACGACCAGCCGCTTGCCGCGCACCTTCTCGTCGGCGATCTGCAGCTGGGTTTTGCAACTTTCGCAGGCGAATTGCATCCCGCCCCGACTCTACAACAAAATTCCGCCAGCCCCGCAAAACCGGCCGCTACGAGGGAATGGCCTGCGCGGGGACCGTCTGCTGCGCCGCCCGCCGGCCGCGCCGCTTGCGGCCCCGCGAGACCAGCGTTCCTTCCTTCTGCGCGCGGTACCTGGCCCGATAGTAATGGGACCGGCAAAGACCCTTGGCCAGCACCGGCTTGCCGCAGCCGGCCTCGCTGCACTCGGAGCGGCCCGCCACCGGGCGCCCGCGCCTGCCGTTGACCGCGCCCAGGCGGCGGGCCAACGCGTTCACGTCGATGGAGCTCTCCAGCGTCCGCTGCACGCTCTGCGCGATCACCTGGCCGAGCTCGGTGCCGATCTGCTCGCCGAGGCTGTGCACCCACTGCGTGAGGCCTGGGGGGCGTCCGCGTCCTCGTGGCATGATCGCTCCGATCGATAAAGGAATTCGATAAAGAGTTGCGGTCAATAGGCGTGCGAAAACCGTTTGTCAAGCGACGCCGCGGTGAACTTGCAATCCCTAAACCTTGACGCCGCGTTCTTCCAATGCGCGCAGCAGCGCGTCGAGCCGCTGCTCCTCGCGCCCCACCGGAAGCCCCGCGGCGCGCGCGCCGTCGAGCAGCGCGATGCAGACGAGGATGGCGCCGAGCGCCTCCTTCTCCCGCCCCTCTTCGGCGAGCAGCGCCTCCACGCCAGAGGAGAGGTGCCGGAAGTCGCGGAAGCAGAGCGTGGGCGGCAGATCGGGCAGCGGCCCGGTATTGACGGTGGCGGGCGCGAAGGCAAAGCCCACGTCGGCCAGCGCGACCTGACGCCCGTCCTGGAAAGCCAGCACCAGCCAGGGCGCCGGCCGCATCGGGCTTCGCTTCTCCTCGACGTCGGCCAATTCGTCCCAGCGCAGGCGCAGATCCTTGCCGGTGCCGGGCTCGAGCAGTCGCACCGCCCTGCCCTCCTCCTCCTCCACGGCGGCCACCGGCGCGAAGGGCCGTCGCGTGAACTCCAGCACCTTGGCGCGGGCGGCTTCGGGCGTCATGCGGCCTGGGCGTCCTCGGGCTTCTCCACCTGCGCGAACCTGGCCTGCACGGCGATGCCCATCTTGCCTTTGTGCTTGTTGGCCGCCATCAGCGCGTGGGCGTGGGCGGTCTCTTCGAAGGGGAAGACCTGGTCCAGCACCGGGCGGATCTTGCCTTCGTGCACCAGCTGGTTGGCGCGCTCGGCCTGGTAGGCGTTGGCGAAGTGCGAGCCGAGGATCTGCTTCTGCCGCATCCAGAGGTGGCGGACGTCGAACTCCAGATTGAAGCCGGTGGTGGCGCCGCAGATGACGATCTTGCCGAACTTCTTGGCCAGGAAGACGCTGGTGGGGAACGTCTGCTGGCCCACGTGCTCGAAGACCACGTCCACGTCCTTGCCGCCGGTGAATTCGCGCACCTTCTTGCCGAACTTCTTGCACGCGTCCATGCGGGCGCGGTTCCGCTCGGGCGTCTCGGGCGGCTTGTACATGAGGTCGGGAAATTCGTTGCGGTCGATCCACGCCGAGGCGCCCAGCGACTGGACCAGCTCCACCTTGTCCTTGCCGCCCACCACCGCGATGGGGTTGGCCCCCAGCATGCGGCAGATCTGCACCGCGAAGACGCCCAGGCCTCCGGCAGCGCCCCAGACCAGCACGTTGTCGCCCGCGGTCACCTCGGCCTGGTGCACCAACATGCGGTAGGCGGTGAAGTAGGTGAGGCCGTAGGAGGCGGCGCTGAGCCAGTCCAGCTGCCTGGGCTTCTTCAAGAGCTGCTGCGCCTGCACCTTGGTGAACTGGGCGAAGCTGCCCCAGCTGGTCTCGTAGCCCCAGATCTTCTGCTCGCTGCAGGCCATGGGATCCAGGCCGTTGCACTCCGGGCACTGGCCGCACGACTGGTTGCAGTGGACCACCACCTCGTCGCCCACCTTCCAGCGCTTCACCTGCGCGCCCACCTTCCAGACGATGCCCGAGGCGTCCGAGCCGGCGATGTGCATCGGCTCGCTGTGCATCTTGAAGACGCTGACGGGCTTGCCCCGCGCCGCCCAGACGCCGTTGAAGTTGACGCCCGCGCCCATCACCAGCACCAGCGCCTCGTTGGGCCCGGGCTCGGGAATGTCCAGCTCCTCCAGCTTCATCGCCTTGTCCGGATCGCCCTCGCGGTCGGGCCGGATGCACCAGGCGAGCATCTTCTTGGGCATCTCGCCCAGGTTCTCCGGCACGCGCCCGAGCGGAAGGATGTCGGTCATCTCTGCGGAACCTCCTCGTGGGCCTCGACCAGCTCGAGCAGGGTGCCGCCGAAGGCCTTGG
>DASRTX010000649.1:0-5106 GCA_035655715.1 Myxococcales bacterium
CATCGCGCTGCGCGAGCGCTTCCTCGGCGCCACCGATCTGGTGGGCGGCGTGATGACCAGGATCGCTCCGCTCGCCAACGCGGCCGCGCACAACGCGTTCAACCGCATGCTGATGGAGAAGACCATCGGCATCGCCAGGGACCGGCAGCTGCCCACCTACGCGGAGGAGAGCTTCTCCACGTGGTGGGACCGCCGCGCCCCCATCGCGGCGGGCGAGACGCCCGTGGCCCTCTTCGCCACCTGCTACGTGAACTACAACGATCCGGCCATCGGCAAGGCGGCGGTGGACGTGCTGGAGCGCGCCGGCTGTTCCGTCGAGTGTCCCGAGCAGGTGTGCTGCGGGATGCCCAAGCTCGACGGCGGCGACCTGGAAGGAGCCCGCAGGCTGGCGCGCAGGAACGTGGAGACCCTGCTGCCCGCGGCGCGCGCGGGGCGGAAGATCGTGAGCCCCGGCCCCTCCTGCACGCTCACCCTGCGCACCGAGTATCCCGAGCTGGTGGGCACCCCGGAGGCGCGCGAGGTGGCTGCGGCGGTGGTGGACCTGAGCGACTTCCTCTTGCAGCAGGCGCGCGCGAAGAAGCTCCCCAAGCCGCCTCCTGGCGCGGTGGGCAAGGTGGCCTTCCACGTCGCCTGCCACAACCGGGTGCAGAACTTCGGCTACCGCGGGCGCGACCTGCTCAAGTGGGCGGGCGGCGACGTCACGCTGGTAGACCGCTGCTGCGGCATGGACGGCACCTGGGGAATGAAGAGCGAGTTCTTCGCCGAGAGCCTGAAAGTGGCGGAGGCGGCGGCCCGCAAAGTGGCGGCGGCGGAGCCGGAGGTGGTTTCCAGCGACTGCCCCCTGGCGGGCCTGCAGCTGAAGCAGAAGACGGGGCGACCCTCGTACCATCCGGTGCGCATCCTCCAGGCCGCCTACTCCGGCGATCCGCTGCGCTCTCCCAGGACGGACGATCAGGAGCAGGGCGATCTGCCCGGAGCAGGACCTCGACCATGAATCATCTGAACTTTCAGGACATCTGGCCCCTCGACGTCTACGAAGGCGTGCGCGAGCAGTTCCGCAAGCAGGTGATCGCCGCCAAGGCGGTGCGGCGCGTGCAGGTGGGCCCCTCGATGACCTTCGTCTTCGAGAATCGGCTCACCGTGAAGTTCCAGGTGCAGGAGATCCTCCGCGTGGAGCGCATCTCCGATCCGGCGCTGGCGCAGGAGGAGGTGGAGGGCTTCAACAGCATGCTGCCGGGCCGCGGCCAGCTCTCCGCGACGCTGATGATCGAGTTGATGGGCAGCGATGCCTCGGTGAAGGCGGAATTGGCCAGGCTCTTTGGCCTGCGCGACCACGTCTGGTTGGAGGTGGCCGGCGTCCGCCACAAGGGGGAGTTGGAGCCCGACCGCGAGGAGCCCGGGCGCGTGTCGGCAGTGCAGTACGTGCGCTTCCCCGTCCCCGACCGGCAAGCGCTGCTGCGTGGGCCGGCCTTTCTTGCCATTGACCATTCCGCCTACAATCACCGGGTGGAGCTGACGGAAGCAGCCCGGCGCTCGCTCGCCGAGGACCTGGAATGAAGCGGACGAGGGACGAGGTGGACAAGTTTGCGGCCTATTGCCGCTCGCACGGCCTTTCCGTCACGCACCAGAGGCTGGCGATCTTCGAGGCGCTCGCCTCCTCGCGCGAGCATCCCAGCGCCGAGCAGATCCACAAGGCGGTTCAACGGCGCATCCCCACCCTCTCGCTGGCCACCGTCTACAAGAATCTGGAGGCGCTCAAAGCCATCGGGGCGGTGGCCGACGTCAACCCGCTGCACGAGCAGGCGCGCTTCGAGGCGGCGCTTCCCGGCACGGGAGCCGGGCATCCTCACCACCACCTGGTCTGCGTCTCCTGCCACAGGATCCTGGACCTTCACGACAGCACGCTCGACCGTCTCCAAGTGCGCGACACTCAGGGGTTCGCGGTACGTGCGGTGCGGGTGCAGGCAGAGGGGCTCTGTCCGCGGTGCCAGCGCCGGTCGCCCTCGGCCTGACGCGGTGCTTTGGAACGCAGCGCCTCCGCATTATCCTTGTCCCGTGAGCGTCATCTGCCAGGACTCGGTCGGCCGCTGCAGCTTCATCGACGTGCTGGAGGAGGCGGTGCTGGTGCATCGACCGGTGGCGGTGGCGCTGCGCGACGGCGAGCGCTTCATCGACGTGGTCACCGACGTGGTGACGGAGAACCACGAGGACTACGCCGTCTTCCGCGCCCATGACCGCGTGGCGGTGGGCGACATCGCCGCCGCCACCCGCGCCGACCCGCACCACCGTTAGCGGCGGACGCGGAACAGGTCCGAGCCGACAAACCAATAGACGAACGCGTCGTCGGCGGCGATGGTGAGTACGTCCTCGTCCGCGGAAGCGATCACATGACCAGGGGGATAGGATTGCAGCGTGCTCGAGCAATGCCGGTCGCGTTCGTCGTCGCCATCGCACTGGCTCCGGAGGACGACGACGCGCCCTCCCCGTGCGTCGAACCACCGGACGGCGCCGGGTACCACCACTTGGGTCATCCCGTCGTCTACCGAAGTCCTCGCAACCTCGACTGAGGAGGCCCAGAACACGGCGCCTTCGGACCACTGAGGCGACCCACCTTCGCCTTCGGCAAGCCTGGAAACGGAGCCGTCCGGCAGCAAAGCGCCGAGGAAGGGGCCTTCCGGTGAAGCCGGGAGACCGAAGCTTCGGAGTTCGGTGAAGAAGAGGCGGACACCGTCGCTCGCGAACCCGTAGGGGAGCGCGGTGTCGGTGGTGTAGAGTGTGGACACCGGTCCGCCGCCCGCCGGCATCATCTGGATCGAGGCTGGCGTCCGGGCGCCGCCCGATGGGATCTGCTGGTACTCCGTCCAGTAGAGGCGCGCTCCGTCGCTGAAGAGTCCGGAGGCGACGTCCGCGGCGCGGGTCGCGAGCAGGCGCGGGGGCCCTCCGCGTTTTGGAACTGCCACCAGTGCGTGGGTGGAGACGGCGGCGCCGGCCTCGAAAAAGAGGACGTCGTCGCCGCTCAACACCAGCGCACCGGCGATGTGCTTGACGTCGAGCACCGCGGGCGACTTGGCGCCGTCCAGTGGCATGGCCAGGATGGCCCCGCCGGAGAGGACGTAGATGCCCGACGCATCGACGGCCATGGCCGCCGGGGCGTCCCCGAAAGTGGCCAGCCGTTCGCCCGGAAAGGCAACGCTGCCGCAACCGAGCGCTGCCACCGCGAGGAGCATGGACGCACGCATACGAACATCTCTAGCATCGACCGCGCCATCCGGTAACGCGCCGGAATCACAGGCCGCGACCTCCAGCAATCCGGACGCGGATGTCATACCCCGTAGGGGCCGGCGGCATGATTCCGCAGTGAAAAGCTTGAATTTTCCCGGTGCGGCACCTTCCGATCGCTGGCAAGATCGGTTTCCCACATGGAACGCCGCGCCGTGCTCGCACAGCCTCCCTCCTCCGATCTTCCGCTCGGCATTCCTGGCTTCCGCTACGCCGACCTGCACCACACGGCGCGGCTTGCGGACCTGACCCGCGCCTTCGACGACTTCCTGCGCGCGGCGGACGCAAAGCTGTTCGCGCGCTACGACGCGCATCGCGCCGGCAGCGCGCCGCAGCGCGGACCCGCGGAGAGCGAGCTGCTGCTCGAGGTCGGGGCGCAGCTGTCGCGCTTCGTCGGGCGGCTCTTCGGCGTGGAGCAGGATCTCCAGAGGCTCCGGGACGCCGCCGGGCGCGACGCCCCCATCTTCCGCGTGAAGCGCGAGTTCGTGCAGCGGCGGGTGTTCCGCAAGGGCGCGAAGGATCGCCCGCACGCCTCGGACTTCGTGGCGCTGGACGCGCGGGTTTCGCCGCTCCTGGCGGCGGCGGCCGCACGCGATCCGCGGGCGTCGGCCGCTGGAGCAGACCTCGAGCTGCGGGTGGCGGTGGTGATCGACACGCTCCTCGACGCGGAAGGCGCGCAGCCCGCCTCGCGCGAGTCCTTCGCCTGGCAGGATCTGGAGTCCGCGCTGCGGCGCGGCCTCGCCGACGGCGGGGTGCCGGCGGCCGATCTCGCGCCGGCGTCGCTGCTCGACCTCTTCGATCGCTGGCTCTACGCGCTGTCGCTGCAGCCGCATCGTCCGGCCTGGGCGCTCCTGCGCCTGCCGCACGCGCTCGACTACCAGCAGCTGGTGCCGCTGCGCAGACCGCGCGCCGATCGCCCGGAGATCCTCGCCGGGCACCCGGAGCACCAGCGACGGCGCGACGGGTTCCTCCTCACCGATCCGCGCATGGGCCCGCGCGAGGTGCGCAGCGAGATCGACTACTGCATCTACTGCCACGAGCGCGAGAAGGACTCCTGCTCCCGCGGCTTCCCGGAAAAGGATTCTCCTCACTTCAAGAAGAACCCTTTGGGCATCCCGCTCACCGGTTGTCCGCTGGAGGAGCGCATCTCCGAGATGCACACGGCCGCCCGCGAGGGCGACGCGCTCTCGGCGCTGGCGCTGGTGTGCATCGACAACCCGATGGCGCCCGGCACCGGCCACCGCATCTGCAACGACTGCATGAAAGCCTGCGTCTACCAGAAGCAGGATCCGGTCAACATCCCGCAGATCGAGACGCGGGTGCTCAGCGACGTGCTGCGGATGCGCTGGGGTTTCGAGATCTGGAGCCTGCTCACGCGGTGGAACCCGCTGTGCTTCGGTCGGCAGCACCCGCGCCCCTACTCCGGCGTCAACGTCCTCGTGGTGGGCATGGGTCCCGCCGGGTACACGCTCGCGCACCACCTGCTCAACGAAGGCTTCGGCGTGGTGGCCGTCGACGGGCTCAAGATCGAGCCCCTGCCGGAGTCGCTGGTCGGCGATCCGAAGCGCGGCAAGCTGCCCGAGCCGGTGCGCGACTTCAAGACGCTCTACGGCGAGCTCGACGAGCGCGTGCTGATGGGCTTCGGCGGCGTGTCGGAGTACGGCATCACCGTCCGCTGGGACAAGAACTTCCTGACGCTGGTCTACGCGACCATCGCCCGGCGCGACAAGTTCCGCGTCTACGGCGGGGTGCGCTTCGGCGGCACGCTCACGCTCGACGACATCTGGCAGATGGGCTTCTGCCACGTGGCGATCGCGGTGGGCGCCG
>DASRTX010000650.1:0-2873 GCA_035655715.1 Myxococcales bacterium
CGCTGCGGTGGCGGCCGCCGGTGCAGCCGATGGAGACGGTGAGGTAGCTCTTCCCCTCGGCGCGGTACTGGGGGACGAGGAACTGCAGCAGCGACTCCAGCCGGCCGAGGAACTCCTGCGTCTGCGCCCGCTCGAGCACCCACTGCGACACCCTCGGGTCGGTGCCCGGATGCGGCTTGAGCCCCTCCACGAAGTACGGGTTGGGCAAGAAGCGCACGTCGAAGACCAGGTCGCTGGCCGGCGGAATGCCGTTGCGGAAGCCGAACGAGAGCAAGGTGACGTTGAGCTTGTCGTCGTGGCCCGGGCCGCCGAAGAGGGCGGTCACCGCGTCGCGCAGCTCGTGGACCGTCATGCGGGTGGTGTCGATGATCTGGTCGGCCAGGTTGCGCAGCTGCGCGAGAAGGCGGCGCTCCTCGGCGATGCCGTCGGCCACGCTGCCGTCGGGGCTGATCGGATGCCGCCTGCGGGTCTCGGAGAAGCGGCGCATCAGCACGTCGTCGGCGCAGTCGAAGAAGACCACTTCCAGCTGGTGTCCCTCCCGCCGCACCTCCTCCAGCGCCGCGGGCGTGGAGTCGAGGAAGCGCGCCTCGCGCGCGTCCACCACGATGGCCAGCCGCTGCACCTCGTCGCTGGTGCCGTGCGAGACCAGCTCCAGCAGCTTGGGCAGGAGCATGACGGGGAGGTTGTCGATGCAGAAGAAGCCCAGGTCCTCCAGCGCCTTGGTGGCGGTGGATTTGCCGGCGCCCGACAGGCCGGTGACCAGCACGATGCGGTGCGTGTCCGCCCCGCGGCGCGGCGGATCGTTCTCTCGCGGATCGACCGGCACTTTACTCGACCTCGTCGCCGATGCCGCGCGTGAGCGTGGCCTGGGCGATCTCCTTCGACAGCTTCTCCTGGAACTCCTTGGCGGAGTGGTGTCCCTGCAGCTTGAGCAGGTGGTTGCGCGCCGCCACTTCCACGATGGTGGTCAGGTTGCGGCCCGGCCGCACCGGCACCATCAAGAGCGGCACCTCGGCGTCGAGCATGGTGTACTTCTGCTCTTCCACCCCGAGCCGATCGTACTCCACCTTGTCGTCCCACTCGACCAGCTCCACCACCATCTCCACCTTCTTGCGCTCGCGCACCGCCGAGACGCCGAACAGGTCCTTGATGTTGATGATGCCGATGCCGCGGATCTCCATGTGGTGCTTGATGATCTCGCTGCCGCTCCCGTAGACGCTGCCACCCTGCTTGCGCTTGAGGTCGACGATGTCGTCGGCGACCAGGCGGTGGCCGCGGGTCACCAGATCGAGCGCCAATTCGCTCTTGCCGATGCCGCTCTTGCCGAGGATGAGCACGCCCACGCCGATGACGTCGATGAGCACGCCATGGACCGACGTGCTGGCGGTGAGCGCTTCTTGTAGAAAAGCCTCGATGTGGTCGATGAAGGTGGAGGAGAGGTGGCTGGTGCGGAGCAGCGGCACGCGCGCGTCGGTGGCCTCGCGCTTCATCCAGTCTTCCACCGGCAGGTTCTTGGTGACGATCAGGCAGGCGATGGGCAGCTGGAAGAGGTTGCGCACCCGCTTGAGCGCCTCGTCGTGCTTGAGCGTGGCCAGGTAGCTGATCTCGGTATTGCCGAATACTTGAAGTCGGTCCTTGTGGATGTGCTCGGTG
Organism: Myxococcales bacterium; assembly: GCA_035655715.1. Classification (GTDB taxonomy): domain Bacteria; phylum Myxococcota; class Myxococcia; order Myxococcales; family 40CM-4-68-19; genus 40CM-4-68-19. The sequence continues at coordinate 1,654 of DASRTX010000650.1, forward strand.
AAGCCGCTCAGCGCCAGGCCCGGCTTCTGGATGCGGGAGCTGACCACGCGCCGATCCAGGCCGCTCTCGCCGCCCAGGAGCTCGAGGCGCAGATCGAAGTCCTTGTCCCGCAGCAACTGCTCGACCTTGATCGAATCCATCGAGGCGGACAGCGTAACAGACCGCCGTGTCCGCAATCTACCGGAAGAGCTGCGGGTAGAAGCGGAACGTGCAGCCGGTGCCCGTCAGGTCCTGCTCCACCAAGGTGCCGTCGCGCCCCACCGAAAGGGGCCCGTTCCCCATCTCCGGGGTGGTCAAGGCGCCGCAGGTCTCTCCCTCCGGCGAGATCAGTTCCAGCGGACGCGACGTCCCCTGTCGGCGCAGCGCGTATCCGCGCCCGGCCGGCAGCAGGAAGAGCTCGCGCATGCCCAGAAGCCATGCCGGCGCCGCCGAGACGCGGGTGCCCAGGGGCGCGATCACGCCGGCGATGGTCGGATTGCGGTCCCGGTCCAGCCCTTCGACGGCCAGGCTGCCGTCGAGGAGCGGGCGGAGCTGCCGGATGTCGCAGATCGAGGGCTCGAAGACCGCCGACACCGGGCTGCCGCGGACGTCGAGCCAGAGGGCATGACACGCCATTCCCGTGGCGCCGTACACCAACAGGGTCCGCCCTTCGAGCGCCACGCCGGCGACCCAGGACACACCCAGGTCCGGGGCGCTGCCGGTCGCCGCTTGCGAATCGACCGTCAGCTTCCCTGCGGCGTCGTAGCGATGGAAGCGCAAGCTGAAGCTCGTGCGGTCCCGCGTGAGCACGAAGGCGACGGAGCCGCCGGCCGGATCGGGGAGCACGGCGCTGGCCGAGCTGTGCGCGACGGAGAGGTCGGCGCCCTGCGCGGTGAATGCGTGCAGGTCGATGGTCGCAGGCGAGCCCACCGGTTCCAGCCCGGTGAACCCCTGTGGTTGTGCCAGGACCGTCAGCGGCCCGGTGCCGGGGGCGTACTCGAGGCGGGAGAGCTGGAGGCCGTCGGCGGCGCGCACGAATGACCACGTGGTCCGGTGGATCCCGTTCGCGTCGAACGTGCCCGCGCGCAGCGGGATGGTGCCCGTTCCGTCTGGACGGCCGGCCGCGCACACCTGGCTCGCGTCGCCGGTGTCCAGGTCTACGAAGAAGGGTGTGCCGGCGTCTCTTGGAACCAGGCTCGCGCACGCCGTGGTGACGCCGCCGTCGGTTCCCGCATCGGTTC
>DASRTX010000651.1:0-4058 GCA_035655715.1 Myxococcales bacterium
TCTTGTACGCCTCGGCGGCGGCGCGCTGCTCGTTCCGGAGGGTCTCGATCGGCGCCACGCGGATGATGTTGCCGATCTCCTCGCGGCCGAGGCCCTTCGACTTGAGGATGATGTCGAGCGCCTGGTCCCAGGGCACGTTGCGCAGCTTGATGGTGACGGTGCCCTTCACGTCGTCGGCGACGATGATGTTCTTCTTGCTGATCTCCGAGATGGCGCCGAGCAGGTTCTTGATGTCGATGTCCTTGACGTTGAAGTCGACCTTCCGGCCCGTGTAGTTGGAGACGTCGTACACGCTGCTCTGGCCGGCCGCGGCGCGCGCGTCCGAGGCCATGGCCGCAGCGCGCGGCGCGGGGGCCGCCACTTGCGCCACCGCCTTCGGGCCGGAGAACTTCCAGATCAGGGTGCCCTTCTGGGCGGTCAGCTCGTCGGTGGTGCCCTTCGCCATGGTGGCAGCGACCTTCACCTCGCCCGGCGCGCCGGGAACGCGGTAGCTCGAGAGCAGCGTCACGGCCCCGCCCAGCGAGCTGGCGTCGAGGTTCCGCTCCAGGCGGTCGGGGAGGGCAGCGCCGTGCAGGGTCAGCACGGAGGAGCCGCCCTCGGGACGCGCGATGTCGAACTTCACCGGCTGGTCGAGGGCGACGAGGACCTCGGTGCGCCCGTCGATGACCCGGAGGTCGACGGCGCGGATCTGGACGAAGCTTGCGAGCTTGGAGCTCTCCGGGAGCTTCGCTTCGGGGTTCGCGCTGGCGGGGCTGGGCTCGCGGCGCGCGGCCTTCGACGCCGCGGCTACCGGCGGCGGCGGCTTCGGCTCTCCGACCGTGACCAGCAGCCCCCTGGCGGTGCGGGCGATGGAGTACTTCGGCATCAGGTCGCCTTGACCGTCGATGACGATGCGGGAGCCGTCGTCGCGGCGGGCGATGCGAACGCCCTTGACCAGGGCCGCGCCGTCCGCCTTGCCGAAGCGGCCGGCGACGCCGTGCAGGTCGATGGCGAGGCGCGCGGGCTCCTTCAACTCCACCAGGTCGAACCGGGCGATCTCGCCGTCGGCGCCCACCTGTACCACCGCGGCGCCGTCCTTCTCGCTCACTTCGACGCGGCCGAGCTTGCCGGCCGGATTCTTCACCTCGGCGGAGTCCTCGCGCGAGAGCACGAGGTGCGGGTCGGCCGCGGGAGCCGCCGCCGGCTTCTGCTCTCCGAGCGTGAGCACCACGTCGTTGCCTTCGGCCGCGACGTCGTACTTCGCGTCCGCCTCCAGCGCGACCACGATGCGGCCGACGTGCACCTTGTCGTCGTCGAACTGGGCGCCGCTCCAGCCGGCGATGCCCGCCTCGTGGCTCTCGACCTGCCTGGCGGCCGCGGTCACGTCGCCGCCGTTCAGGTCGATCACCACCCGCGGGGGGCCGGAGAGCTTGAAGGCCGTGAACTCGGGCTTCCCGCTGGCGTGGATGAAGAGCCGGGCGCCCCTCTGCTCGACGGACGTGACCTTCACCGCCGCGGCCGCGAAGGCTGCCGGCGAGGCCGCGATCGAAACCGCCGCGGCGAGGAACACCACCTGCTTGCTCTGCATCCTCTTCTCCTTCGAAGTTGTGCCGCGCACGCTAACGCTCCCCCCTCGCGACACCGAGGTGTTCCCCTTCTTGCAGCGCGTTGAGATCGCGCTCTTCTTCCTTGGTGACGGGCACGGACAGCTTCACGTTCTGCGGGTACACGCGTCCCGTCGAATGATCGGTGATGGTCTCGGTGACCACGATCTCGTCGCGGCGGATCCCCGTCACCTTTCCGCCGTTCTGGCCGATGAAGTCGCCCAGCCGCAGCGCCCAGCCGCGGTGATCGGGATCCTCCACCATCGCCAGCGGCGAGGCGGTGCCGGTCACCGTCATCGAGAGCTTGAGCGCGTCCAGCGGCCACTTCTCCAGCGGCGTCTTGGTGCGGCCCCGAATCTCGACGCGACCGATCCCCACCGAGGCCACCGACGTGTTCTGGAACGGATCGCGCTTGCCGATGGGCGAGTAGACGTAGATGTTGGCCAGCGCCACGGGGCGAACCTCGTCGTCGGTGACCGGCTTGGCGGCGGCGGCACCGGCCGGAGCGGCGCGCCGCGGCGGGGCCGGCGGGCTGCCGCAGGCGGCGGCGAGGAACGCTGCGAGCGCGGCGCAAGGAAGGTGGCGGTTCATTTGGCCGCTCCCTTCGGCGCGGCGGCCGGCGCCTCGGGCAGGAAGCGGAAGGTGGTGGCCACGTAGGAAGCGGAGACCACCAGCTTCTCGCTCTGCATCTTGGGGCTGCCCATCTTGATGTTGGTCACGTTGACGATGCGCGCCAGCTTGGAGAGCGCGTCGAGGAAGACGCCGATCTCGTGATAGTTGCCGGTGACCGACATGACGATGGGGATGGCGGCATAGAAGCTCTGCCGCTGCTCCGGCTGCGGGTCGATGGTGTTGATGGTCAGCCCGCTCTTGGTCCCGATCTCCGCCAGCGAGCGGATGAGATCATCGATGTTGGCCTCGTTGGGGAGCTCGGTGAGGGCCTGCGCCAGGCGCCGCTCGAGGATCTCCTTCTCGTGCTTGAACTGGGCCAGGTTGTTGGCGATGGACTGCTTCTGGATCAGCTCGTCTTCCAGGGCGCGCAGCTGACTCTGCCGCTGCGTGATCTGGACCTGCATCGGGTCGACCATGAAGTACCAGTTGGCCGCGGTGAGCAGGACCACGAAGGCCGCCACCACCCCGACCTTCTGGCCGAGGGGCATCTTGTTGACTGAATTGAGGATGTCCTGTCCGGTGAGCGCCATTGGAGTCTTCGCCTCAGGCGGAGTAGTTGGCGTTGCAGACGATGGTCCAGCTGACTACGCCGTCCGCCGTCGCCTGCTTCGCGCCCTTGATGGTGATGTTGGTGAAATGGGTGCTGGCCTTGAGCTTCTTGGAGAAGCTGGAGAGGTCCTCGTAGCTCGCGGCCAGGCCGATCAGGGTCACCCCGCCGTCCTTTTCGGTGTAGTCGGTGATCCACACCTTCTGCGGGATCAGGGTGGCCAGCTCGTCCAGCACCTTGACCGGGCCGGTGCGGCCCTTCTTCAGCGTGTCGAGGATCTTCAGCTTGTCCTCGAGCGCCTTCTTGTCTTCCTTGATCGACTTGACCTCGCCGATGGTCTTCTCCAGCTGCGCGATCTCGGTGCGGGTGGAAGTGATGTCGCGGTCCAGCTTGGCGAGCTCGCTCGAGACGCCGCCGTACCAGAAGTAGTTGCCGATGGCCGCCAGCGCCAGGAGCAGGACGAAGAGGAGCAGCTGCTGCCTGCCGAATTCCCGCTTCTTGGCGGCGCGGACGGGAAGGAGGTTGATCCGGATCATCGCGCGCTCCTCACCGCTCGGTGGACTTGCGCAGGGCAAGCCCGATGGCCACGGCCGCCGAGGGCGACACGTCCATCACGTAGTTGGGGTCGAACTTCCGGTTGTCGATCTCCACCCCCTTGAAGGGGTTGAGGATCTCCACGGGGACGCCGACGCGCTGCTCGATCACCTTGAAGAGCGCGGGGATCTTGGCGGTGCCGCCCGAGAGGTAGAGCCTTGCGATGTGCGAGTCGGCGGCGGTGGCGGTGTAGAAGTCGAGTGAGCGCTGGATCTCTCCGGCCAGCTGGTCGGCCACGCCCTGGATGACCCGCTCCACTTCCTGGGGCACCACCGAGTCGGAGTCCTGGGCGGCGTCGCCGCCCACCTTCAGCTTCTCCGCCTCGTCGTAGGAGACGTTGAGCTGCTTCTGGATCTCCTCGGTGAACTGGTTGCCACCCATGGTCACGTCGCGCGTGAAGGTGGTGAGCCCGTTGGCGAGGACGTTGATGTTCACCACGCTGGCGCCGGCGTTGACCAGAACCACCGTCTCGTTGCGCGGGAGGTCGTAGTTGACCTCGAAGGAGTTCTGGACCGCGAAGGCGTCCACGTCCACCACCACCGGCGTGAGCCCGGCCTCGCTGACCACCGAGGTGTAGTCGTTGATCATGTCCTTCTTCGCCGCCACCAGGAGCACGTCCATCTGGCCGGTGCCGGTGTCGACGTCGGCGGGGGTGAGGATCT
>DASRTX010000652.1:0-2666 GCA_035655715.1 Myxococcales bacterium
GAGGCGGCCATCGCCCACCTGCGCGCCTCGCGGGGGCTGCCCGCGCTGCAGCGCGATTCCGGCCTGGACGCGGCCGCCGAGGCGCACAGCCAGGAGATGGCGCGGCTGCGTACCTTCGCCCATGTGCTTCCCAGCGACGGAACGCCCGGCGATCGGTTGCGCGCGCGGGGCTACCCCTTTCGCAGCGTGGGCGAAAACATCGGGCTCTCCAACGATGTGGCCAGCGCCCACGAGGCCATCGTGGGGTCCCCGGCGCACCTCGCGAACCTGCTCGACCCGCGCCACCGCCGCCTGGGGCTCGGCGCAGCCAAGGGGCCCACACCGGACGGGAACGAAGGGGTCTACCTGACCGAAGTGCTGGCGGTTCCAGTAGTGGGCAGCCGCGATCCCGCCGGGGACGTGGCGCGCTTCATCGCCGAGAAGCGGAAGAAGCTCGGGTTGCCTGCGCTCCAGCACGATGCGGTGCTGGAAACGGCGGCCGCGCAGCAGGCCCGGGCCAATTCGACCGCCGATGCGCTGAACCTGGACCGCGATCTGACGGTGCGGACGCTGGAGAAGAGCGCCGACCTCACCAGCGCAGTGGGGGAGGTCTACGTGGGCAGCGACCCCGACGAGGTCGGGGGCTCGAAAAACATCGCCGAGCCGCGGTGGACGAGGCTCGGCGTGGGTGCACTCTACGCCGGCTCGAAGCGGTACGGCCCGGGCCGGCTCTGGATTGTTTTGCTCTTCGCCCGATAGCCCGGCGTCACGCGCTCTTGCGCTGCGTGGCGAAGGCCTCGATGGAATTCTCGGGGGAAACGTGACTGATGGTGTAATTCGGGCAGCGGACGCAGGTAAAGCTGTTCCAGCCGCGCTTGACGGCCTCGTCCAGGCACTCGTCATATGCGGTGCAGAAGAGGTTGCGATGAGCCTCGACCGACATCTTCTTGTTGCCCTCGAGGTTGATCGGCGTGGTCATCTCTGTAGGGAACGGCTTTGCGAGCAGCGACATTCGATCGAACCTCCTAGCGAGGCGCGGGCATATAACAGAACGCGTCAACCCGCGCCACCCCGCGGCGGCGGAATGGCGCAATGTGGGCAGGAGGCATCCAGCGCGCAAGGGGGGATGGATAGGACTGTGAGATCAAGATTTTACGCGATTGCCGCCGCGATGATCCTGTTTGGAGGCCCTCGGACGGTCGCCGGACAGGAGGCCTCAGCCTTGCAGGCCGGCTCGCTCCTCGCCGAGGGTCGTGCCGCTGAAGCGGCGGCAGCCGCGAGCCAGTGTGGCGAGCCGCGCTGCCAGCTGGTGCTGGGCCGAGCCCTCTTCGCCCTGGGTCGGCTGCGCGAGGCGGCGGCGGCCGCCCACAGCGCCCGTGCCGGCCTGGGGCCCCTGGAACCGTACGCGCTCCTCCTGGAAGGAGAATCGCTGCTCCTTTCCGGAAGCGCCCGCGACGCGCTGGCTCCGCTGCAGACGGCGGCAGCGGAGGAAGGCCCCGTGGGCCTGCGCGCTTCCGCCCTGTTGGCCGACGCGCTGCTCGCGGTGGGAGACGGCCCTGCGGCCTACGATGCCGCGCGCAAGGCCGGTGCGCTTCCCGGGCAGCCCCCCGAAGTGCGCGCCGCCATGGCCTGGGATGCGGCGCAGGCCCTGCGCGCACAGCCGGAGCGGGCGCAAAAAGCCGCAGAGGCCCTGCGTGAATTCTGGCTGCAGCATCCGGAGCATCCCGCCGCCGAGACCGCCCGCGCCATGCAGCGGGACCTTGGCGTGCCGCTGCCCGACCCTGCCGGGCGCGAGCTGATGCTGCGCGCATCGCGCCTGCTGGCTTCAGGCCATCCCGCCGCGGCGGTCGCGCAGGCGCTGATAGCCGCGGATTTGCTGACGGGCGAGGATCGCGCGGAGGCGTTGCTGCTGCATGCGCGAGCGCTGGCCGCCGACGGAAAACGCACCGACGCCGGACCCTCGCTCGAGGCAGCCTGGGCGCACGGCGCCGGCCACGTCGCCGCATCGGCCGGCATGCTGCTGGCCCGGGATCGGGCGCGCCGCGGGCGCGACGCGGAGGCCATCCGGCTTGCCGACGCGGTGGCGAAGAAGTTCCCTTCCGCGCTGGAGGCCGAGGAGAGCGTCCTCTTCACTGCGAGGCTCCTGGTGGACGCCGGCAAGCGGCCGCAGGCGCGGACACGGCTGGCGAAGCTGGCCGCCAAGCGCGCCGGCCCCAACGCCTCGCTGGCCCGCTGGACCCTGGCCTGGATGTCGTACCAGGACCACCTCCGCGACGCGCCGGAGCGATTCGCGGAGTTCGCGGCCAGCGCCGCCGGCGACGAAGAGCGATCGCAGGGCCTCTACTGGCAGGCGCGCGCCGGCAAACCAGAGGCCGCCGCCGCGCTCTACCAGCGCGTGGCCGAGTTGGACCCGCTTGGCTACTACGGCCTCCTGGCCCGGGAGCGACTGGGCGATTCCACGGGCGAGCCCGCGCCCTTCCCGCCACAGCGCCTGACTGCGCTGGCGGCGCCGGGACCGCGCCTGCTTCTCGGCATGGAGCTCGCGTCGCTGGGGATGCTGGCGGAGGCCGCCGCCGAGGCGGACTGGTACGTGCAGCACCATCCCGGCGACGCCGGCGCTGCCGCGCTGCCGCTCTACCAGTCCGCGGGACGGCCGGATCGGGCCGTCCTCCTGGCGCTGGCGCTGA
>DASRTX010000653.1:0-33793 GCA_035655715.1 Myxococcales bacterium
TCTCGATCACGGGGAGGCATGGCGCTGGCTGAGCGGTCCACACGCGCGAGTGCGCTACGCCAGCCTGTCCGAGCTGGTGCGGGCCGAGGCCACGACGCTCGCGCCAGCGCCCTACCTTTCGCGGTTCGAGCGCGGTGGGCAGACCGTCGAGGTGCGGCTCGAGCGGCTGGAGAGCGGCGAGGCGATCGCCATGGTCCACGACGTCAGCGCGGAGACCCGGCGCCAGCGCGAGGTGCAGCGGGACCGCGAGGCGCTGCTGCACGAGGAGCGGATGCACGCGATGGGCGTCCTGGCCTCCGGCGTGGCCCACGACCTCAACCACGCGCTCAACGTCATCGCTTTGCGCGTGGCGACGCTGCGCGCGGACCCCGCGCTTACATCGGTGCGCAGGACGCTCGACGGCCTGGGCAGGGTGGTGTCCGACGCCGCGCGGATCGTGGCGCGGCTGCAGGACCTCGCCCGCAAGCGGCGCGACCGGCCCAGCGATCCGCTGGATCTGGCAGCGGTGCTCACCGGGGCGGTGGAGATGGCGCGCACCGAGACCGACACGGCGGGCGTGCGCATCGAGGCGGACGTGCCGCCCCTGCCGCTGGTGCGCGGCTCGGCGGCTGAACTGCTCCACGTCTTCGGCAGCCTGCTCCTCCACGCGCGCGAGCAGATGCCCGACGGCGGCATCATCCGCGTCCGGGCGCGAGAGGATCGGGGCCGGGTGCTGGTCACCATCCGCGACGACGGGCCGGGGCTGGGCGAGGAGGATGTGAGCCGCCTCTTCGATCCGTTTTCAGGCGTGGCGGCGGAGAGCGCGCTCGGCCTGTCGGTGGCGTTCGGCGTGATGTCCCGGCTGGGCGGCTCGCTGCAGGCGCAGAGTCGCCAGGGGGAAGGCACCGTCTTCACGCTCACCTTCCCGCTGGCGGCGCCGCCGCAGCTCACCCGCCATCCGCCTCCCGCGCCGCGGCGCCAGACGCGCCGCATCCTCGTGGTGGACGACGAGGCGGACAACGTGGACGTGCTGCGCGAGGTGCTGGAGCTGGAAGGACAGCGCGTGTCGACGGCCCGCAGCGGTCCCGCGGCGTTGGCGCTGTTCGACGCCGGCGAGCGCTTCGACCTGGTGCTCTGCGACGTGGGCATGCCGGAGATGAGCGGCTGGAACGTGGCGCGCGAGATCCAGCGAGTCGCCCCCGGCACCGAGGTGTGGATGCTGACCGGCTGGGCCAACGAGATCGGCGAGTCGGACCCGCGCCGCAGATTCGTGCGTGGCGTTTTGGCCAAGCCGCTGGAGATCGAAAAGCTGCGCTTGCTGCTCACCGCCCCGCAGCCCGACACGCCAACTCCCGACCGCGCCGCCCAGCCCTAGTTTCGGGGACACCATACGGAATGGATCGTATGGTGTCCCCGAAACTCAGGGGCAGGCGGTGGAGGTGCCCAGCAGGCAGGGCTTGAGGCCGTTGCACTGGGCGGTGAGCGCGAAGGGGTCGTCGACGAAGGTCAGGCAGCCGCCGACGTCCCAGCACTGCTGCACGTCGCCCAGCACCACCGCGCCGCAGAGGGCGCGGAAGACGTCGCGGCCGGCGCCCCGGGCGGTGAAGTTGGTGGTGACCTCGAGGAGGCAGCCGCTCTTGGGATCGGGGAAGGCGTAATCGAACCGGCCGTGCCCGTCGGCGTATCCGGCGAACGCGTAGTCGAACCCCACCAGCCCGAAGCCGCTGTTGCTGGTCAGGTCCAGCGAGACCGTATGCGGGTCGCTGCTCAGATCGTAGTAGATGCGCGCCGGCTGCGCGGGGTCGGTGGGCTTGGCGATGCCGAGCTGCCTCGAGCTCTCGAAGTGCAGCGTCACCCGGCCGATGCCGCTGCGCGCCTGCGCGCCGAAGAACTCGCCCTCCAAGAGCGGAATGAAGGCGCCGGGCGGGCGCGCGGCGGAGATGGTATAGACGAAGCGCCAGGGCGTGCCGCTCGCATCCAACTCGCGTGTCATCACCACCTGCACCTGCACGCCGGGATGTTGCGAATCCGGAAAGGGCCCCCAGGTGCGCGAGTCCACGTCGCGAGAGGTGGGCGTCACCCCGAGGATGCTGTCGACCAGGGCGAGGATGGCGTCGACGCCGGCGTTGATGGAATCGCCGGTGGTCCGGGCGCTGGCGTAGATGTCCGCCGGCCCGATGGCGCAGGCGTTCTGGGCCGCGGGCTGCGCCGGGAGCTGCACGTGGAGCTGCTGCTTCTGTGGGATCGCCACCAGGAAGGCCACGTCCTCGTTGGAGAGGTTGCCGCACGCGCAGGCGAGCAGCAGCAGGGTGCTACAGACCGAGCGCATAATCGACTCCCAGCGCGAACTCGGCGTAGCCGAGGTTCTGCGATCCATCGACGTTGTAGAAGAGGTAGTTGACCCGCGCGCGCGCCACCGCCGACCAGCGGTTCGAAAAGCGCCAGGTCAGCGCGGTCTGCGCCCCGGGGGTGAGCGTGAAGAAGTTCTGGTTGGGCAGCTCCGGATGGTTCTGGAAGTTGCGCGCCAGGTAGAGGAAGGCGAGCCGCGCGCCCAAGGAGAAGGTCAGCGAGTCCGACATGTAGAAGTCGCGCCACAAGGACGCGCCGGCGCCCAGCTCGAGGAAGCGCTCCTCGATGGGCGTGACGCCCGGCAGCGTGAGGGTGGCGGCGCCCCCGCCGACGGCGACGTCCAGGCCCCACGCCAGCTGGTGACCCAGGTCGTCGCGCGTGGCCAGCTCCACGCCGGCCAGCGCCGCGGGCGGAAAGAGGCCGTTCCGCGCTGCCGCGTCGAAGAAAAACTGTCCACCGCCCGTACCCAGCACGCTGAAGCGTGGGCCGGAGGCGCCCTTCTGCGGGTCGTCGCTGAGCGGGCGGCGCGAGAGGCGCGCGTCGGCGATCTCCACCGGCGCATCGGAGACGCTGACGTCGCCGAGCAGCAGCGAGTCGCCCTCGCGCTTCTTCACCACGTAGTTGCCGGGGGCCAGCGCCAGCCGCCGCTGATCGCCGCGGACCTTGGCCACCTCCGCCACCGCCCGCCTCGATCCGTCGAGGACCACGTAGACGCCCTCCGCGGCAGCGGGAAAGACCAGCCCGCCGCGGGCCGGCGAAAGCTCGGTGAGCACCACGTCCCCGGCGCCACCCAGGTCGTAGAGGTAGACGGGATGCTGCGCGCCCGCCCGCGTCTCGGCGGTCTCGCCCACGGTGCGCGCGTAGGCGTAGGCATAGGCCTCGGCGAGCGTCACCTTGCCGTCCCCGCTGGTGTCGGCGTCGCCCAACAGGCCGCTGGCCAGGTAATGCGTAAAGAAGGAGGCGCCGATGTCGTCGGACTCCTGCGACTCCTCGTCGGCGCTGGAGGAGGCGATCAGCACCAGGCCGTGGGGCCGGGTCGAAGACTGCGCCGCCTTTTGCACGTCGAAGGCCGGGGCTGGCCGGATGCCCTTCGCGCGCGTGATGGCGCCGGATTGGCAGGAGTCGAGCAAGCCGATGCGCACGTCGGCCGGGGCGTTTTGCAGGGCCTCGCGCAGCTCCGTCAGCGGCATGCGCGTTTGGCCCAGGCGCAGGTCGCCGTCCTTGGCGTGTCCCGAGTAGTAGACCACCAGCACCGTCTCGTCGCCGTGCGACCTCGCGGCCGCCGCCAGCGCGCCCAGATCGACGATGGCGTCGCGCACCTGCTCGGCGGTGGCGTCGGTGATCAGCCGGGCGTCCTCGGCACGGACGCCGCCCAGGCGAGTGAGGATGCCGTACATGCGCCGCGCGTCGCGCTCCGCGTAGCGCAGAGGGCGAGTGCCGGCGCCGCCATGGGAGTCGCCGACCACCAGCGCGAAGCGGCGCTCCGAGGCCAGCGCCGGGAGCGCGGTCAGGAGCGCGGCGGCGCAGAGGGCGCGGGCACGGTTCATCGATGCAGCCTGACCTGGAGGACGTCCGTGCCGCGGGGCGCCTCCTTCGCGGATCGGATCTTCGCGGCGTCGATCGGCGTGTCGGACAGCACCACCAGCAGCGTGGCCACGCCCTTGCCGGTCCAGTCGAAGGCTTGCGGAAGCGTGCCGTCCACCGCGGGACCGGAGTAGACGATGCTGGTCTCGCCCGTCTCCAGCAGCAGCGCAGCCATCTGCTTGTGGCCGGCCGGCGAGACCTCGAGCAACAGCCGCGCCCCCAGTGCCAGGGGCTCGTCGGCATCGAGCCGGTGCACGCCGGTTGCGTCCTGCACGAAGAGCCGGGCCGAGACGCCGCCCTTGCTGTGCTCGCGGCCCTCGGGCGACTCGCCGGCCTGGGGCCGCATCATCAGCCGCGCGCCGGCGATGATAGCGACCGATGCCGCCGCGGCCAGCGGAGCCCAGCGCCCGGCCCACGATCGCCGCGGCTTTTCCGCCAGCTTCTCCGCCACGCCGGCGGCGAAGACAGGAAACGGCACGTCGCGCCGCAGCGCCTCGCGCTCGGCAGCGATCTCGTCCTGCACCGCCGCACAGCGCGCGCAGCCCGCCACGTGCGCTTCGACGCGCTCCTTCTCCACGCCCGACAGCTCCCCGGCGAGTAGCCTGCGGACGCGCATGGCCGAGCAGCCTTCTCCCGGCCCGCCCAGATCGAGGTTCACAGGTCGCTCCCTTCCGGATGCTCCGGCCTTCGGCCTGCGCCCGTCGCCGGGGGGACCCCGGCTCCTCCGTCGACCAGGTCCACGCCCAGCGCCTCGCGCGCGCAGGCGAGGAACTCCCGCAGCCGCTTGCGCACCGTGGGCAGGCTGCGCCCCAGCTCCTGCGCGATCTCCGCCTGCGTCAGCTCGTCCACGAAGTACAGCACGGCGACCTCCTGCGCTTCCTCCGGCGCGGCAGCGAGCACGACCCGCACCAGCTCCCGGCGATCCGGCGATTCCACGCGCTGCTGGCCATCCTTGCGCATCAGTTTCAGCTGCTCGCGCCAGAGCGCCTTGCGGGCGCGGAGCAGGTTCAGGCAGTGGTGCGTCGCGATGCGGAGGATCCAGGTGCTGGGAGAGGCCGCGGCCCGGAACCCTTGCAGCGACCGCAGCACCTTGACGAACACGTCCTGGAGCGCGTCCCTGGCCTCCGCGTCGTCCTTGAGCAGGTAGCGGCACCTGCCGTACACCGCCGCCGCGTACTTCTCGTACAGCTCGGCCACGAGCCCCGCGGGCGCAGGAGAGCCGGGCGCGGCGGCTTCGCCGGCCCGGCCACCTGCTAGTACGCGGAGTCCGCCTGCGGTCACGGCGCGGTCTTGGAGGAGAACGACGCGTCCTGGTACGCGCAGGCGGTCACGCTGCCCGAGGTCGGGCCGCCCCACGGGGGCAGGTTGAGCGTGATGTTGGAGTCGAAGTACGCCACCGTGAAGGGAGCCGGGCTCCAGCACTCCGAGATGGTGACGCTGTTGCCGCCGCCCAGACCCTGCACGTCCGCGCGGCCCTGGCCGTCGTTCTTCCAGCGCGAGTGGGCGGAGAAGCGATCCTGCGTCGTGGTGTTGTGCACGGCGAAGTCCAGGTCGCCGCCGCCGGTGGTGTTGTTGGCGTAGGCGTAGAGGATGTTGTTGCGCTGATCGGGGTTGTTGCCGTCGCGCGCGCCGGTGTAGGTGACGGCGAGTTGGGCCGGACCCACGTTGGTGTAGTGGGTCACGTTGAGCTGGCCGGTGGCGTTGCCGGCGATGCCCAGCGTCCCCTCCTTGTCGAAGTCGATGGTGAAGCTGCCCGAGCCGTGGTGCCGCTGGCCGCCGGGGGTGGCCACGCCGCTGGCGAACTGCACGAAGGCAGAGGCGGGCTGCGCCTTGGGCTGGGCAGAGAGGGTCCAGTCGAAGCTGGTGCCGTCGGCGTCGCGCGAGACCACCAGCTTGAAGGTGTTGGCGTCGAGCGCTGCCGAGCCCTGCCAGGTGCAGCTGTCGGCGTCACAGGTGGTCGGGTCGAAGTCCTCGGTCACGTGCTGGAGCAGGTCGAGGAAGGCCGCAACCGGCACGTTGAACACCACCGCCACGCCGACGGTCAGGGCGTAGAAGGGCGAGCCCTGACCCGCGGTCGAGTTCTGCGCGACGGTATCGCCAGACGACTGGGCCGCCTGCGACGACTGGGGCGAGCCCATCGACACGGTGTCCTTGCTGGGCATCGCATCGCGGGCCTGGTCCTTGAACTGGCCACCGCCACAGGCGATGGCTGCCAGAAGAGGAAGGGCAAGTAGCTTGCGCATGTCGTTCGTCTCCTTGGCGGGCGACGGCCCGCTCTTTCTGTCCCTCTGGACCCAGCCGGGCCCCAAGAATGGAAAACGCCCTTCAAAACTGGCGTGTTCCCGGCAGGTTGCGCGGCTTTCGGGGTGGCGGGCGCAAGCATATGCCATCCTGCCCCGATGTCCCGTTCCTGTATCTTCTGCGCCATCGCGGCGGGCGAGGTGGGGGCGTCTTTCGTGCTCCGCGAGGAGGGCGTCTGCGCCTTCCTGGACACGCGGCCGGTCTTCAAAGGCCACGTGCTGGTGATCCCGGCGGAGCATGTGGCCGATTTCCACACCGTTCCCGCCATCGGGATGGGCGGCTTCTGGACCGCCGTGCAGCGCGTTTCGCGCGCCGTCGAGGCGGGATTGGAGGCGCAGGGCACCTTCGTGGGGGTGAACAACAAGATCTCGCAGAGCGTGCCGCACCTGCACGCGCACGTGGTGCCGCGGCGGAAGGGCGATGGGTTGCGGGGCTTCTTCTGGCCGCGGACGAAGTACGAGTCCGACGCGGAGATGGAGGAGTGGGCGGGGAAGATTCGGGGGGCGATGGGAGGAGTAGTTCAGCCCATCTGACCGGCATTTGCATTACCTTGCTCCCATGCAGCGCATCCGCGGCAACAGGGTGGACATCCTCGCCTGGACCGATCCCGCCGGCATTGAAGGCGTGGCGCTGGATCAGTTGCGCAACATCTCCTCCCTGCCCTGGGTCTTCCACCACGTCGCCGCCATGCCGGACGTGCACTACGGCAAGGGTGCCACCGTCGGCAGCGTCATCGCGATGAAGGGTGCAGTGAGCCCCGCAGCCGTCGGCGTCGACATCGGATGTGGCATGGCCGCCGTGAAGACCAGCCTCGGTGCCAAGGACCTCCCCGACGACCTGCGCGGCATCCGGCGCGAGTTGGAGCGCGCAATCCCTGTTGGCTTCAACCAGCACCGCGATCCCATCGACCGGCCCCAGGACAGGGAGTTCTGGGGCGAGTTCCATCACCTGACCCCGGCGGTGAAGGACCTGGCCCACAAGGCGCGCCTCCAACTGGGCACGCTGGGCGGCGGCAACCACTTCATCGAGCTGTGCCTGGACACCGAAGACCGCGTCTGGATGATGCTCCACTCCGGCAGCCGGAACATCGGCAAGTCGCTGGCCGAGATCCACATCCAGCGGGCGCGGAAGCTGGCCCACAACCAGGACCTGCCCGATCGCGACCTGGCTGTCTTCCTGGCGGGGACCCGGGAGATGGAGGAGTACCGCCGCGACCTCTTCTGGGCCCAGCGCTACGCGATGAAGAACCGCGAGGCGATGCTGGGCCTGTATCAGGAGATCCTGACCCGCTTCCGCCCGGACGTGCAGTTCGCCGACGCGGTGCTCTGCCATCACAACTACGTGGCGGAGGAGACGCACTTCGGCGAGGAGGTGCTGGTCACGCGCAAGGGCGCCATCCGGGCCGGCAAGGGCGACCTGGGCATCATCCCCGGCAGCATGGGAACGCGCAGCTTCGTCGTCCGCGGCCTCGGCAACGCGCAAAGCTTCCAGAGCGCGAGCCACGGCGCCGGGCGCAAGATGAGCCGGGGGGAGGCGCGCCGCCGGTTCTCGGTCAAGGACCTCCAGGCCCAGACCGAAGGCGTGGAGTGTCGCAAGGACGGCGGCGTGCTCGACGAGATTCCCTCGGCCTACAAGCCCATCGAGCAGGTGATGGAGAACCAGAAAGATCTGGTGGAGGTGGTGGCGGAGCTCCATCAAGTCCTCTGCGTGAAGGGCTGAAGAATCTCCCGGTGGAGATCCGGACACCCGTGTCAGATCTCCCGTCGGACACCGTGTGACCCTCCGCAACCCCACGCAGACAACCGCGCGAAATGACGGCACTTCGAAAATTTACTGAAACTGGCACCACGCTTGCTCGTCTATCCCGGCATGAGCTTCCTTCGCACCATGAGCCTCATCGTCGGCGCCGCCCTGGTGGCGCTAGGCGGTAGCGCCCTGGCGTTGTTCCTGTAGGCCCAGCTTCCAGACCGCGCCCAGCGCGATCGAGGAGAGCACGGCCAGCAGCATCAGCACCTGGAACACTGCCTGCCATCCGAACCGAGCCGATACGCCGGCGACCAGCGCTCCCTGAGCGATGGCCCCCACCGAGCCACAGCCGTTGATGAAGCCGGCCACGGTCGCGGCCGCCTGCGGACCTCCGAGATCCTGGGCGGCCACGC
Source organism: Myxococcales bacterium (assembly GCA_035655715.1). Taxonomy (GTDB): domain Bacteria; phylum Myxococcota; class Myxococcia; order Myxococcales; family 40CM-4-68-19; genus 40CM-4-68-19. The sequence goes on from DASRTX010000653.1 coordinate 8,373, forward strand.
CGGAGATGAGTGAATCGGGGCCGAAGAGGCAGAAGCCCACCAGCGCCATGGCGGCGAAGTTGGTCCACAGGCCCACGCCCGCCACCCGACCGTAGAGCGCGAGCGAAAGCGCCAAGGCCAGCGTGCAGATGGCGGCGATGGCGCCCCGGCGGCCGGGAAACCAGCGATCGCTGATCCAGCCGATGGCGATGGCGCCGAAGATCCCGCCGAACTGGAACGAGGTGGAGACGTAGGCCGCGGTGTCGGCGGCGTAGTGCAGGCTGCGCTCCAGATAGAAGGGCAGCCAGAAGTCGATGCAGTACCGGATCAGCTTCATGCCGAAGTACGAGGTGCCCAGGAGCCACACCATGGGATTGCGGAGCGCCGCCGAGGCCGCCTTGGCGCTGGCGGCCCGGTCGCGAACCGGACCGGACGCGCCCTGGTCGGGTCCTTCCTGGAGGAAGAGCAGGACGAGCAGTCCCACCAGCGCCACCCACACCGCCGGACCGAAGAAGGCGGCCCTCCAGCCGAAGTGGCGGAGCAGCCATGCCGCGATGGCGGTGGCCGCCAGCGGGCCGACCTGGAAGCAGGTGGACCAGAAGCCCATCACGGCGCCGCGCTCGGTGGGGCCGTACCAGGCGGCCATCGCCTTCACGTTACCGGGCCAGCCGGTGGCCTGGACGAAGCCGTTGAGCCCGAAGAAGAGCGCGAAGAGGAAGGCCGTGCTGGAGCCGCCGAAGGCGCAGATGAGCAGCGCCGAGGCGATCATGCCCAGGCCCACCAGGCGGCGGGAGCCGATGCGGTCGCCCAGCCATCCGCCGGCGAACTGTCCCACGGCGTAGGTGGCGAGGTACCCGGTGTCGATCACGGCGAGCTGGGCGGTGCTGACGCCGAGCTGCCGCTGGATGGTTCCCTTGGCGACGGGGAAGTTCTTCCGCGCGAAGTAGTACGTCGCGTAGGAGACCCAGGTGAGGGCGAAGGCGCGGGCGCGGCCCATCCACCGAACTTACAGCGAGCCCGCGGCCAGCACACGCGGAGAGCCGCCGTCCTGCACGAAGGCGACGATGCGGGTGCGTTTCCAGGAGGCGTTCTGCGGCACCTCCACGTCGGCGCTCCAGTCGCCGGTCGAGCCGGGGATGGTGCCTACCTCTTTGAGCGAGCGGACCACGGCGCTGTGGGGCAGCGTGCGGCCGGCGTTCTCGCCCCGCTCCACCTTGGTGACGAGGCCGTCCTCGACCACCGCGAGCATCACCTGGGCGGCGCGATGAGGGGGGAGGCTGGTCACGGCGATGTGTACCAGGTGTACACCCGGTACACTTGCGGCCTTGGCGGTCAGCGCCAAAGCGCCGTGAGGCTCGAGCGCGGCGGACCGGGCGGCCCTGGCGATGCCCTCCTCGTCCGAGCCGAGGACGTCGGTGCGCCCGTCGACGATGGCCTGCGGCGTGTAGATGCGGCTGCCGTAGAGCCCCTGGCGCGCGCTGAACTGCGCCGCGGAGAAAGGATCCTTCCAGCCCAGGTCGTTCCAGTAGTCCACGTGCTCCGCGAGGACGATCAGCTGCACGCCGGGAACGGGCTGGGTTTGCTGCAGCCGCGCCAGCGCCGCATCCGCCGGCGGGCAGCTCGAGCATCCCTCGGAAGTGAAGAGCTCCACCAGGACGGCAGCGGCTGCGAAGAGGCTCATGTCCGCAGTCTACGCGGGACTTTTGCCAGCGGTTACGCCATACTGAACGAAATGTCAGGGGGCTCCGGCAGATTGCGCGCATGAGCGAATCCAACCTGCTCGAGCTTCCCTTCGCGCCCGTCCCGCCGGCAGAGCCCGGCCGCGTGGTCGTCTCCGACGCCTTCGACCTGCTCCGGAGCCTGGGCCCCGAGTCCGTGGACCTGGTGGTCACCGATCCGCCTTACGAATCGCTGCAGATCCATCGCGCCCGCGGCACCACCACCCGGCTGACCACCAACTGGTTCGTCACCGTCCCCAACGAGCGGCTGCCGGAGCTCCTGCGCGAGGTGTTCCGCGTGCTCCGGCCCGACCGGCACTTCTACCTTTTTTGCGACGAGGTCACGGCCGACGTGATCAAGCAGCAGCAGGGCGTCGGAGCGGCCCGCCTTCCCAACGGCGCGCGCCGGTGCTCGTGCGGGCTGACGTACTGGAAGGAAATCGTCTGGGCCAAGACCACGCTCGACGGCCGGAGCATCCGCGGCGGCACCGGCTACCACTACCGCGCCGCCAGCGAGCGCATCCTCTTCTTCGAGAAGGGCAAGCGCGCGCTCGACGACCTGGGCATCCCGGACGTCCTCATGTCCCCGCGCGCCGGAGTCCCGGGGCCGGCGGTCAAGCCAGGCGCTTTGGTGCGGACGCTCATCTCGCAGAGCACGCTGCCCGGCGAGCTGGTGGTCGACCCGTTCTGTGGCTCCGGCGTGGTGGGAGTGGAAGCGCGGGGGTTGGAGCGGCGGTTCCTGCTCGGCGACATCGACCTGGCGTACCTCGATCCCTCGCTTGCAGGGTTCGCGCCGGAGGGCGCGGTGGTCGCTCGCGCCGCGCAGGTGCTGGAGGAGCCAGCCGAGCCGCCGGAATTGGAGACGCTGGCCGACGGCAGTGCCGCCGCTCCAGACATGGAAGCTGCCCACGCCTGCGGCTGGCTGGACGACAGCGGCGCCACCGACCCGCTGGAGAGGCTCCTGACGGTGCGATCGATCGAGCGGGAGGCCGCGGTTCGCCGCTTCCTGCGCACGGAGCCGCCGCGGCCGCGCGAGCCCGACCGGCTGCGCGCCTGGCGCGCCTGGGCCTTGAGCGGGAGAAGAAAATCATGACCGAGCCCACCATCCTGCAACTCGTCTCCCCGCCGCGCGCGCTGCCCGAGGCGGTGGCCGCCCTGCGCGCCTGGGACCCGGCTGGCATGGGCGCGTGGGTGCTGGGGGCGCGGGCGCAGCTTCCGCTCACGGCCGAGGAATGCCAGCTCGTGGCGCAGAAAGTGGACACACTGGAGCTGTCGGCCGCGGAGTTCGAGCGCCTCATCGCGCTGACCGGCGCCACGCTGGGGCTCGACTACCGGCGGCGGCTGACGGTGGGCAAGACCATCTATGGCAAGGACCGGGAGGTGGACGTGCTCTTCCGCGACGCCCGGAACGGGAACAGGCTGGCGGTGGAGGCCAAGTACCAGCGCGTGTCGGGCACCGCCGACGAGAAGCTGCCCTATGCGGTGCTCAACCTGACCACCCTGCCGCTGCCGGGTGTCATCGTCTACGGCGGCGGCGGATTCCACCAGGGCGCGCTGCACTGGCTCTGCGCCAACACCCGCGCGACGGACATCTCGCGGCTCGCGGATTGGCTGACGGTATTTTTCGCGCTGTGATGCAACTCGGCCCTTTGAAAATGACGAAGGCGACCACCATGCTGGCCGCCTCCGCCTTGCTTCACCCACCGATTAGAACGATTGGGCGCGCGGGATATTTCACCGGGCCGGCGCGGCGGCCAATTTTACCCGGCGATAGCGCTTCGGGCGGCCTTCCGCCGGCTGGCGCCGCCGCTTGCGGGCGTCGTCGTCCAGGGTAGCGAGCGTTGCCTCGCCCAGCGTCCGCAGGGCCGCGCGGTCGAGCAGGAAGGAGATTGGGGCGCCGATGATGGGCCACAGTTTCACGGCGCGCGGCAGCCAGCCCAGGCCCAGGCGGCGGAGGATGGCCTTGAGCAGCGCCGGGCTGAGCCTGCGGATGATGCGGACGGGCAGCGAGCCCTCGAGGACGCGGCCGATGACCCGGGCGCCCGCTCGCAGGCCGGCGCTCCGGGCGGCGCCGGCAAAACCCGCCCCCGCCCAGAGCGCGTACAGCTTGAGCCGGCCCTGCTCGCCCGCAGTGTCCGAGTCGTAGACCTCGAGCAGGCCGAAGATCAGCTCCGCCTCCAGGTACAGCGAGACGGCCACGCCCGCAGGCAGACCGATGGGAAAGGCGATCAACGCCAGCGTGCCGGTGGCCGCCCCGGAAAGCCCCGCCCGCAGCGCCGACGATCCGATCAGCCGGCGACCCAGCGCCACCTGATCTTCTCCGGGGTGTGTGGCCCGCAGCGCCGCGACGCGGAACCTCGCGCGATCGCGCGCCCTCTCCACCACCTGATCGACCCATTCCATCAGTGCTCCGCCCTTCCGGGCTCCGCCCGTCGCCGGCGAAGCCGGCTCCTCCGTCAATGCTCACTCCGCGCTGGCCGAGAGGATTGTATCGCCGGGCTGCAGCGAATCGAGCACATCGTCTCCGCCGCGGAGCTGGCCGGCCACGGTGTAGCGGCCGTCGAGGTGCGGCTGCGGTGAGTGGCAGAGGAAGAACTGGCTGCCGCCGGTGTGCGGACCGCTGGTGGCGATGCCCAGCGTGCCGCGGCGGAAGCGCAGCGGGCTGTGCTCGTCGGGGAGCGCCCAGCCCGGCCCGCCGTCGCCGTCGCCGCGCGGATCGCCGCCCTGAACCACGAAGTCCGGCACCACGCGGTGGAAGGTCAGACCGTCGTAGAAGCCGCGCTTGGCCAGCGCGCCCAAGGCGGAAGTGGTGAGCGGCGCCACGTCGGGAAGCAGATCGACCATGAGCTCACCGCGGCTGGTGCGCAGCCGCAGGACATGGAACCGGGGCGCGCCGGCCACTTCTTCCGGCACCGGAGGCCGCAGGCCCCGCTGGCCGAGCGCCACCGCCAGCGGCACGTTGGGCGTGGGCAGAAGCTCCGGCAGCGGGCCGGTGAGGCCCACCAGCGCCGTCAACGCGTCGGACTCCGCGTTTCCCGCGGCACGCGCCCGCGCCGGAGCCAAGCGCTGGGCCGCGGCCAGCGCCGCCTCGCGCGTGGCAGGGTTGGGGTCGAGCTTGGCCAGCGCGCCGGCCGCTTCCTGGACCACGAAGCCGTCGCTGTCGGCGAGCAGCGCGCGCAGCTCGGCGGCGAAGGGCGCGCCCCCCGCGCCCGCCGCCGCACCCCGGACGCGGCCGTCCTCGTCGGCAAAGGCGGCGCGCGCCTCAGGCAGGCCCAGCTCCGCCGCCAGCGCCCCCGCTCGCGCGCGAGAGCGCCAACCCGCCGCGCCGCAGCCGGGCGTCTCGACGAGCCGCTTGCGGACCCGATCCCGCGCTTGCGCCACGGCACAGCGGGAAGTCTCGTCGCGATAGAGCGAAGGCTCCGGAGCCAGCTCACCCAGCGCCGCCGCGCTCTCGGCGAGCGCCACGATCACGTGCGGATTGTCCTGGCCGGCGAAGGCCGCGCCCAGGACCTGCTTGCCGCCCGCCGCGAGCGCCAGCGCCCGCGCTGCTTCCACGCGGACGCGCCACTCGTCGCGGAAAGCTCCTGCCGCCAGCAGATCCGCTGCGGGCAGCCCCTGCGCGCCCCAAGCGCGCGCCGCGAGCGATCGCCGCCACGGGCCCGTGGCCCGCAGCGCCTGCTCCAACGCACCCCGGACGCCTTCGCCGCGCGGCATGCGCGAGAGCGCGTAGGCCGCGCCGTCGTTGAGCGGGACGCGCCATTCCGGGTTGGTGGGCGATGCGGCCTCGCTCCTCTGCAGCACGTCCGCCAGCGCGGGCCAGGCATTGGGCGGAAACCGCACCGCCTTGTCGCGCGCGAGCACGCCCAGCGCGAACGCCGCCTCCCGCGCCGCCGGCCCCTCCAGAGCCGCCACCAGCGCAGTCACCGCGGCGGCCTTGTCTCCCGGCGCGCCGGCGAGCGCGCGCGCAGCCTCCGGGGCTGCGGGGCAGCCGTCCGCGAGGCACCGGATCAGGGGTTCCTGCCCGCCCTCGACCCGCCCGAGCGACCACGCCGCCATGTCGGCCACGGCAGGATCTGCGAGCCACGCGGTCAGCTTTGGCAGCGCTTGCGTATCGCCGGCGCGCCCGGCCTCGAGCGCCGCCTTCTCGTGCTCCGGATCGGGCGGCACCCAGCGGATGGGCTGCGCGCAGGCGGCCGCGGCCAGGATCAGGGCGACGCGGATGGAAACAGTACCCCGGCGCCGTGGCGTTGGCTGACGGCGCATGTTGGGGTCCCTCTCGAGGTCGAGCCAGCCCGGACAGCAGGCCCCGACTGCGGTCCGGGTGTCAAGCAGGGGGCTCAGTGCCCGCCGGGGTCGAGCTCGCCGGCGCGCACCGGCACGGCGAGCACGTTCTCGCGGGGCGGAATGGGACAGTTGTAGAGCGGCGAGAAGGCGCAGGTCGGGTTGTAGGCCCGGTTGAAGTCGAGAGCGTAGCGATTGCCCCCCAGCGGCTCGGCGTCCACGTAGCGGCCCACCGGGTAGCTCTCGTGCGCCGTGGTGGCGTCGCGGAAGAAGATGGACACGGCAGACTCGTCCACTCCCGGCTCCAGCAGCCGCACCGCGGTGAGCCGCAAGGGCCGCCCCATCAGCTGGAACTCCACGCTGCCCAGCCGCAGCGCGCGCCGCCGGTTGCCGCGGGTCGACAGCACCACCTCCTCGCGCGGCTTCTCGTCGTGCACCAGCGTCGCCTCCACGCGGAAGGCCGCGTCCGGCGGGAACCAGCGCGGGAACGGTCCGGTGGCGAGCCGGGGGCTCTGCGGGTCGAGGACCACGACCCCGGGGAAGTTCTGGTGCGAGAAGCGCAGCGTGTAGCGGCCGAGCTGCAGCTTCGCTCCCGGCGCCAGCCGCTCGCTCTTGCCATCGCGCACCATCTCGAACCCGTCGGCCAGCGCGCGCACGGTGGCTGCTCGCGCTGCCACGCCTTCCAGCTGCACGTCGCACTCCGGATCGGACCCGAGGGTCATCGGCCGGTCGCCCTGGAAGTCGTGCCGCGCCACCGCCGCGAGCGGGCTCTGGCGCGGATCGCGGAACGAGGCCGCCGTCCGATCCCTTTCCGAGAGCAGCGCTGCAGCGTCCAAGTGGATTAGACCTCCCGCGGCCAAGGCCGCGATCAGGATGACGGGAACTCCGGTCATCGGTCGATCCTCCTCCTGGGCTGGAAGGGGTCGTGCCTGACCGGGGAAAGGGCGGCGAGCGCGGCGATGTGCTCGGGCGTGGTGCCGCAGCAGCCACCCACGATGGTGGCGCCGCGCTCCAGCCAGCGCCCTGCGCTGCGCGCGTATGCCGCCGGCGTGAGCACCGGTGTGACGGGCCATCCGGAGGCCGCGTCGACCTCGCCCATGTGCGCATACCCACCGAACGGCAAGCCCGACGCGGCGGCGGCGTCGAGGCCCGCGTCCACTCCCTGGCACGGCACGCAGTTGATCAGCGCCGCCTGCGCGCCTGCCTCGCGCGCCGCGCCGAAGAATTCCTCGAGGTCGCTGCCGTCGCGCATGCGGCCGTCGGCCATCGCCATCGCCGCCACCCACACCGGCAGGCCGGTGCCGCAGGCTGCCCGCACCGCGGCCAATCCCTCGTCGGCGGCGGCCACCGTCTCGACCAGCAAGAGATCGCAGCCTGCCTGCGCCAGCGCCTCGGCGAGCTGGCGGTGTTCGCGCTCCGCCTCGTCGGGCGGCGGCCGCAGCTCCGGCAGGTAGCAGTCGGCCACGGGCGCCATCGAACCCGCCACGCGCGCGCCGCTCTCCCGCGCGACGCGCACCGCCTTTCCGGTCAGCTCGCGCCAGAGCGGGCCGGCCTTGCGCGGGTTGCTGCGGAAGGTGTTGGCGGTGATCACCTGGGCGCCGGCGCGGGCGTAGTCGAGGTGGATGGCGCGCAGGCAGGCCATCCCCTCCTCGTCCAGGAGGGCCCGGGCCGAGAAGAGCGCGGTGCGCGTGTCCACGCCGCGCCTGCCCAGTTCCGTTCCAGTTGCGCCATCGAGGACGATCACCGCTTTCCAACCTCGCGCTTCTTTGCTAACTGCCCGCCCATGCCCATGCTCAACGTCGGCGACGCGGCTCCCGACTTCACCCTCTCCTCCAACGAAGGAAAGACCGTCAAGCTCAGCGATCTGCGCGGCAAGAACGTGGTGCTCTGGTTCTACCCGAAGGCCGACACCCCTGGTTGAACGCTGCAAGGCTGCGGGCTCCGTGATCGAGCCCGTGATCTCACCGCGAAGAACGCCGCCATCCTCGGGGTGAGCTTCGACTCGGTGGAGGACAACAAGAAGTTCGCCGAAAAATTCAGCTTCCCCTACCCGCTGCTCTCCGATCCGACGCGCGCCACGGGCGTACAGTACGGCGCCGCCGACACCACCCAGAGCGGAAACGCGAAGCGAGTGGCCTACGTCATCGGCCCCGACGGCAAGGTGAGAAACGTTTTCGCCAAGGCCAACACTGCCACCTTCGCCGCCGACGTCCTGGCGCTCCTCTGATCGTCAGGTAGGCGACTGGAAAAACGACCGCCGCGTGCATCCAGGCGGTCTTCCGTGGGATCGGGTAGCCGCCCATGCCCGACTCGCGAATTGCCGAGATTCTCCGGAAGCACCAACAGACCCTCCTCGCCGACTGGACCACGGAGCTGAAAGCGGCTCTGGGCCGCAAGCTCGTCAAGGAGAAGGACGTCGAGGTGCAATGCGCCGACTTCCTCCGCGCCCTGGAGCGGGGCGTGACGCAGGGCAGCGCGGAGAAGATGGACGACGCTGCGTGGGCCGAGATGAAGGATCTGCTCTTCTCCATCTCCCGGTCGCGCAGCCTCGCGGGCTACAGCCCGTCCGAGACCGCGACCTTCGTTTTCTCCTTCAAGCGCCCGCTCTTCGCCCGCATCCAGCGCGACCTGCCGCTCGAGGAGCAGGCCTCGGAGCTGTGGACGGCGGGATCGCTCCTCGATCAGCTGGGCCTCTTCACCACCGAGGCGCACCAGAAGGCGCGCGAGGAGCTGATCAACCGGCAGCAGCAGGACATGCTGGAGCTGTCTACCCCGGTGGTGAAGCTCTGGGACGGCATCCTGGCGCTGCCGATGATCGGCACGCTCGACTCCGCGCGCACCCAGGTGGTGATGGAGACGCTGCTCCAGCGCATCGTGGAGACGGGCAGCGCGGTGGCCATCCTCGACATCACCGGCGTGCCCACCGTGGACACGCTGGTGGCACAGCACCTGCTCAAGACCATCGCCGCGGCCCGGCTGATGGGCGCCGACTGCATCATCAGCGGCATCCGGCCGCAGATCGCGCAGACCATCGTCCACCTGGGCGTCGACCTGGGCACCGTCATCACCAAGGCCTCGCTGGCCGACGCCTTCGCGCTGGCGCTGCAGCGCACCGGGCAGGCCGTGGTGAAGATGCAGCCGAAAAAGAAGGACCGGCAGCCGGAGAAGGACGGCAGGGAGCGCGAGTAAGCGCCATGGAACGGATCCCAATCTTGCGGATGGGCCGGTACCTGCTCGTCACCATCCAGGTGGACATGCACGACCGGCTCGCCATGCAGCTCCAGGAAGATCTCACCGCGAAGATCTCCTCGGAGCAGGCGCGCGGCGTGCTCATCGACATCAGCGCGCTCGACGTGGTGGACTCCTTCATCGGCCGCATGCTCTCGGACATCGCGGCCATGAGCCGCGTCCTCGACGCGCAGACGGTGGTGGTGGGCATGCAGCCGGCGGTCGCCATCACGCTGGTGGAGTTGGGGCTCTCCCTCACCGGAGTGCGGACGGCGCTGGACGTCGAGCGCGGCATGAAGCTCCTGGAGCAGTCGCTGCGCGAGACCACCCAAACGCCGGACGAGAACCATGAGCCCGGTGGCGAAAGCTGAGGCGCTGCCGTTGCGCGCGGAGACCGACGTGGTCATGGTCCGCCACGCCGTGCGCACCTGGGCGGTGCAGCAGGGCTTCACGCTGGTGGACCAGACCAAGATGGTCACCGCCGCCAGCGAGATCGCGCGCAACACCGTCGTCCACGGGCGCGGCGGCTCGGTGCAGCTGGAAGCGCTGGCCGACGGCGTCCGCAAGGGGCTGCGGCTGACCTTCGAGGACCACGGCCCCGGCATCGCCGACATCGAGCTGGCCCTGCGCGACGGCTACACCACGGGCAACGGGCTCGGCATGGGGCTCGGTGGCGCGCGGCGCCTGGTCAACGAGTTCCAGATCGAGTCGCGGCCCGGCGAGGGCACGAAGATCACGCTGACGAGGTGGAAGTGATCGAGGCGCAATACCGCGTCGCCGTGAGGGACGCTACGCAAGTAGGCGAAGCCCGCCGGGTGGCGGCCTCGCTCTCCTCGGCGCTGGGGCTCGCCGAGAGAGATGCCGGGCGCGTGGCCCTCATCGTCAACGAGCTGGCCAGCAACCTGCACAAGCACGCGGGGGGCGGCGAGCTGCTCTTGCGCGAGTTGCGGGACGGCGCCAGCCTGGGAGTGGAGGTGCTCGCCCTCGATCGGCGCGAGGGCGGCATGGACGTGGAGGCGTCGATGCGCGACGGCCACTCCACCAGCGGGACGCGCGGCGAGGGCCTGGGAGCGGTGCGGCGCGCGGCGCAGGAGTTCGACGCTTTCAGCGGGTCGGCGGGCTCGGTGGTGCTGGCGCGCGTCTGGCCGGCGGGGCCGCGCAAGGAGATCTTCCAGATCGGAGTGGTTTCGCAGCCGATGGAGAGAGAGCAGCAGTGCGGCGACGGTTGGGCCTTCCGCGTCAGGCTGCCCTGGCTGCGCGCGCTGGTGGTGGACGGCCTGGGGCACGGCCCGCTGGCGGCCCGGGTGGCGCAGACCGCCGCGGAGGAGTTCCAGGAGACCGACGAGCTCCCCGGTCCCGAGGCCATCGCGCACCGGCTGCACGGGGCGCTCCGCTCCACGCGCGGCGCGGCCCTGGCAGTGGCCGAGATCGATTTCGTCTCACGGAAGCTGCGGTTCTGCGGCATCGGAAACATCGCCGCCTCCATCGACAACGGCACCGGCAGGCCCCGCGGGCTGGTCTCCCACGCCGGCATCGCCGGCCACGAGGCGCGGCGCATCCAGGAATTCTCGATGCCCTGGCCTGCCGACGGGCTGCTCCTGATGCACTCCGACGGAATTGGCACGCGGTGGAAACTCGAGGAGCATCCGGGCTTGCAAGGCCGGCATGCCGCGGTCATAGCTGGGGTCCTCTACCGCGACTTCCGGCGGACCACGGACGACGCCACCGTGCTGGCGATCAAGGAGCCATGATCCGCACGCTTCCTCTTTCCAGCCTGGAGCTCGGCTCCGAGCGCGACGTGGTGACGGCGCGCCAGAGGGCTCGACACCTCGCCGCGCTGCTCGGGTTCCCCAATCAGGACCAGGTGCGCATCGCCACCGCCACCTCGGAGATCTGCCGCAACGCCGTCCGCTATGCAGGCAGCGGGCGCTGCGAGTTCCTGCTCGAAGAGGGGAGCGGCGCGTGCCTGGTGATCCGGACGGTGGACAAGGGACCGGGCATCCGCAACCTCGAGGAGGTGCTGGGCGGCCGGTATCAGTCCAGCACCGGAATGGGCCTGGGCATCATCGGTTCGCGGCGGCTGATGGATCGGTTCAGCATCGAGAGCACGCCCGGCCAGGGCACGCAGGTGGTGTTCGCCAAGGAGGTCCCTGCCGCGACGCCCTCGTCCGCGCGCAAGCCCGCCTGGATCGCCGAGCAGCTGGCGCGGATGAAGCTGCCTCCGGTGGAAGAGGAGGTGCGCGAGACCGGCCACGACCTGCTCCGCGCCATCACCGAGCTGCGGGCGCGCAACCAGGAGCTGGAACAGATCCGCGGCGAGCTGGAGGAGACCAACCGCGGCGTGGTGGCGCTCTATGCCGAGCTGGATCAGAAGGCCGAGTCGCTGCGCAAGGCCACCGAGCTGAAGAGCCGCTTCCTCAGCAACATGAGCCACGAGTTCCGCACGCCGCTCAACTCCATCCAGTCGCTGGCGCGCATCCTCCTCGACGGCTCGGAGGGCGCCATCAGCGACGGCCAGCGCAAGGCGCTGGGGCTCATCCGCCGATCCGCCGTCGACCTGACCGAGATGGTCAACGACCTTCTCGACCTGGCCAAGATCGAGGCCGGCAAGATCGTGGTCCGCCCCAGCGAGACGGAGGTGCCGCACCTGCTCGGCTCGCTGCGCGCGGTCCTGCGGCCGTTGGTACAACAAGACAGCCCGGTGCAGCTGGTCTTCGACGTGCCCGCCGGGCTGCCGGAGCTCTTCACCGACGAGAGCAAGCTCACCCAGATCGTCCGCAACTTCGCCTCCAACGCGCTCAAGTTCACCGAGCGCGGCGAGGTGCGGGTGGGGGCGCGGTGCGACGCGCCGGGTACGGTGACCTTCTACGTCAAGGACACCGGCATCGGCATCGCGCGCGAGGACCAGCAGCGCATCTTCGAGGAATTCACCCAGATCGAAGGCTCCCACCAGAAGAAGATCAAGGGCACCGGCCTGGGCTTGCCGCTCTCGCGCCGGCTGGCGGAGATGCTGGGGGGAGAGATCACCGTGGAGAGCGAGCTGGGGCGCGGCTCGACCTTCTCGGTCCGCGTCCCGGTGCGCTACACGCCCGCCGGCGAGGCCTCGCCCCGCTCGGCGGTGGTGCTGGCGATGGTGGAGGACGCGGAGCTGGCGGCGCAATGGGACCGTTTCCTGGAGGGCTCGCGCTACCGGCTGGTGTCCGCGCGGACCCTGGAGGAGGCGCGCGAGGCCATCGCGCGGGAGCGTCCCGCGGCGGTGATCGCCGTCCCTCAGCTCGACGGAGCGCCCACGCGGCCGCTGCTCGCCGAGCTGCGCAAGGACCCGGCGCGCGAGATCGCGGTGATCGGCCATTGCCGCGTGCCCCACGATGCGCAGCTGCTCACGCTGACCGCGGACGTGGTCGCCGAGCGGCTGGACGAACGGCACCAGCTGCTGGAGGCCCTGGCGCGGGCGCTCTTGCCGCCCCGACGCGTGCTGCTCATCGCGCAGGATTCGCGCGACGAGCTGCGCGCGCAGCTCTCCGAGCCGCGCTTCGAGGTGCTGGAGGCGCGCGACGGGGCGGAGGGCGTGCGGCGCGCGCGCGAGGAGCGACCTCGCTCGGTGGTGCTGGACGCGACCACCCCCGGCTTCGCGGAGGAGGCGCTGGAGCTCTTGCGCCAGGACCCGGAGACGCGCGGGCTGCCGGTGCTGGTGCGGGCCGCGCGAGAGCTGCTTCCGGAAGAGCGGCGGCGGCTGCAAGCCGGAGGCGCGCGGGTGGTGGCCGTGCAGGCGATGCTCCGCGACGAAGCCACGCGGATCCTGCGGGCTGCGCTCTGGGAAACGGGGGGTACGCTTGCCTGACCAGCCCCTGGTGCTCTGCGTGGACGACAACGAGGCCTCGCGCTTCGCGCTCACCCGCATGCTGCAGCGGGCCGGCTTCCGCACCATCGAGGCGGGCACGGGCGCTGAGGGGTTGCGCCAGATGCAGGAGCGGCCGGATCTGGTGGTGCTCGACGTCCAGCTGCCGGACCTGAGCGGCTACGACGTCTGCCAGCGCATCAAGGCCGATCCGCTCACGGCCGGCACGCCGGTGCTGCAGATCTCCGCCGATTTCGTCGACGTGGAGCACCGCGCCCGCGGCCTGGAGCTGGGCGCCGATGCGTACCTAGCGCAGCCGGTGGAACCGCCCGAGCTGATCGCCACCATCCGGTCGCTGTTGCGGGCGCGGCGGGCCGAGGAGCAGGCGCGCACCGCTGCCCGCGAGCTGCAGAGCACCTTCGACGCCATCACGGACGCGGTCTGCCTGCTCGACGCCGAAGGGCGCGTCATCCGCTGCAACCAGGCCGTGGGCCGCCTCCTCGGCGTCAAACAGGACGAAGTGCTGGGCCGCGTCCACGAAGCCTTCCTGCCCGCGGCCGGCGCCGGGGCGGGCAACGATCCCTTCCGCCGCATGGTCCAGAGCCACGCGCGGGAGACGGAGGACGTGCAGCACGGGGAGCGGTGGCTGCGCGTGACCTGCGATCCGGTGCTCGACGAGCACGGTCGCGTGACCGGCGCGGTCTATATCTTCTCCGACTTCACCGAGCGCCAGCGGGCGCTGGAGGAGCGCGAGCAGCTCCTCGCCCGCGAGCAGGGCGCGCGCGCGGAGGCGCAGGCCGCGGTGGTGGCGCTGGAGGCGGCGGACCACCGCAAGGACGAGTTCCTCGCCATGCTGGCGCACGAGCTGCGCAACCCGCTGGCGGCGGTGACCACCGGCATGCACGTGCTCGACGAGGTGGGCAGCCGCGACCGCCAGGCCACGCAGACCCGCGCCACCATCCTGCGCCAGATGGGCATGCTCACCCGGCTGGTGGACGACCTGCTCGACGTCTCGCGCATCACCCGCGGGAAGGTGGAGCTTCGCAAGGAACCGGTGCCGCTGCGCGAAGCGCTGGAGCACGCCATCGCCACCTCGCGCCCGCTGGTCGACGAGCGCCGTCACCAGCTGGTGCAGGACATCGCCTTCGAGCCGCTCTGGGTGCAGGCCGACAGCACCCGCGTCCAACAGGTCATCTCCAACCTGATCAACAACGCCGCCAAGTACACCGAGCCGGGGGGACGCATCGTGGTGGGCCTGCGCCGCGACGGCGACCACGCCGTGCTCACCGTCCGCGATACCGGCATCGGCATCGAGGCGGAGATGCTCGACCGCATCTTCGAGCTCTTCGCGCAGGCCGATCAGTCGCCGGCGCGCTCGCGCGGCGGCCTGGGCGTGGGGCTCACGCTGGTGAAGCAGCTGGTGGAGATGCACGGCGGCAGCGTGCGCGCGCGCAGCGATGGCCTGTCGCGCGGCTCGGAGTTCGAGGTCCGCCTGCCACTCCTCCACGAAGACGCACCCGCGCTGGAGCAGCGCAAGACCAACTCCGACCCGGCGCGCAAGCGGCTCCTCTTGGTGGAGGACAACCCGGACATCGGTGAAACGCTGCGCGACCTGTTGCAGCTCCTCGGGCACCGCGTCGAACTGGCGGGTGACGGGCTGCGCGGGGTGGAGCTGGCGCTGGCCACGCGACCGGACGTGGCGCTGGTGGACATCGGGCTGCCCGGGATCGACGGTTACGAGGTGGCGCGGCGGCTGCGCGAGAGCGACGCGGGCAGGGAGATCCTGCTGGTCGCGCTCACAGGATATGGCCGGCCCGAAGATCGCGACCGCGCCCTGGCCTCGGGGTTCGACGCGCACATGGTCAAGCCCGTGGACCCCGAGGAGCTGAACGAGCTGCTCGCCAGCCTCGCACAGCGCAGGCAGGCTTCCGGGCAGGCCTGAGCCCGCCGCGGTGATCAGGTTGCGCCCATGGGGAGGGCGCAACTCATCGACGCGGTCCGCGACGCGGCGCACGTGCTGGGCGGCACGCGGCGGGACTACGATCCCTTGCTGGAGATGGCGCAGGGCGCGCGGTTCGTCCTCCTGGGAGAGGCGACGCACGGCAGCCATGAGCTCTACCGGGAGCGGGCGCGGATCACCCAGCGCCTGGTGGCGGAACAGGGCTTCAACGGCGTGGTGGTCGAGGCCGACTGGCCGGACGCCGATCGGGCCAACCTCTGGGCGCAAGGCCGCTCGGACGCCTCCGGCGCGGAGGAGGCGCTGGACGGATTTCGCCGCTTTCCCACCTGGATGTGGCGCAACAGGGTGGTGGTCGACTTCCTCGGCTGGCTGCGCGCGCACAACCAGGCGGCACGGCGGGCGCCGGCGGTGTTCCACGGCATGGACCTGTACAGCCTGTATGCGTCGCTGGACGCGGTGGTGAAGATCCTCGAGCGCGCCGACCCCGAGGCCGCCGCGCGCGCCCGCGAGCGCTACGCCTGCTTCGACATGCGGGAAGGCGACGGGCAGGCCTACGGCCACGCCACCCGGCTGGGCCTCTCGCGCTCCTGCGAGGAGGAGGTGGTGCAGCAGCTGCTCGAGCTGCAGCGCCGGGCCGCGACGGGCGTCGAGGCGGAGCTCTTCTCGGCGGAGCAGAACGCCCGCCTGGTGCGCAACGCCGAGCAGTACTACCGGGCCATGTTCGGATCGCGCATCTCCACCTGGAACCTGCGCGACCGGCACATGGCGGAGACGCTGGAAGCGGTCTCGGGCTTCTTGGCCCACCGCGACGGCTACGCCCGCGTCGTCGTCTGGGCGCACAACTCGCACCTCGGCGACGCACGCTTCACGCAGATGGGCGAGGAGGGCGAGTTGAACGTGGGCCAGCTGGTGCGCGAGCGTCACGGCGACGAGGCGGTGTTGGTGGGATTCACCACCTACGAAGGATCGGTGACCGCGGCCGACGACTGGGACCACCCTCCCCGCCGCATGGCGGTACGAGCCGCGATGGAGGGCAGCGTGGAGGAGCTCTTCCATCACGTGTCGCTGCCCCGCTTCCTCCTGCCGCTGCACGGCGGAGGTGAGGCGCTGGGCGAGCTGCGCGAGCCGCTGCTCGAGCGCGCCATCGGCGTGGTCTACCGGCCGCGCACCGAGCGGCACTCGCACTACTTCGAGGCGCGGGTGGCGAACCAGTTCGACGCGGTGGTGCACGTCGATCGCACGCGGGCGCTGGAGCCGCTCGATGGTTCGCAGATCTGGACAGCCGAACCGCCGGAGACGTTCCCCTCCGCGCTGTAGCAGTAGAGTCGC
Source organism: Myxococcales bacterium (assembly GCA_035655715.1). Taxonomy (GTDB): domain Bacteria; phylum Myxococcota; class Myxococcia; order Myxococcales; family 40CM-4-68-19; genus 40CM-4-68-19. The sequence goes on from DASRTX010000653.1 coordinate 24,706, forward strand.
ACGGGAGGAGCCGGCTTTGCCGGCGACGGGCCGGAGCCGAAGGCGGAGGCATTGGTGGAAGGAGCCGGCTTTGCCGGCGACGGGCCGGAACCGAAGGCGGAGGCATTGGTGTACGACGTCGTGGTGGTCGGGAAGGCCAACGTGGACTACCTGGCCCGCGGCCCGAACCTGCCGGGCCCGGGCGAAGGCGTCAACGGCGATGCGTTCCAGGAGGCCTGCGGCGGAAAGGGAGCCAACCAGGCCGTCGGTGCGGCGCGGCTGGGCGCTCGCGTCGCGCTGGTGGCGCGCATCGGAACGGACGCCCGCGGCGAGATGGTGCTGGCCGCGCTGCGCGGCGAGGGGGTGGACACGGGCCACGTGTCGCGCGATCCCGCCGAGCGCACCGGCGTGGCGCTCTGTCACGTGGACGCGCGCGGACAGAAGCAGATCCTCTCCGCCCTCGGCGCCAACAGCCGGCTGCACGCGGCCTGCGTGCGCGACGCGGCGGACGCGCTCCGCTCGGCCAGGGTGGTGCTCACGCAGCTGGGAGTGCCGTTCGAAGCCTTCGAGGAAGCGGTGCGCATCGGCCGGGCGGGAGGCGCGAAGATCGTGCTCGACCCGGCGCCGGGCCTGCCGCTTCCCGACGCGCTCCTCTCCGCGCTCGACGTGATCCGGCCCAACGCGCTGGAAGCGCACGCGCTCACCGGCATCCGCGTGCGCGATCGCTCCTCGGCGCGCGAGGCGGCGGCGCAATTGCTGCGGCGTGGAGCAAAGGCGGCCGCCGTGCAGGCCGGGAGCGAAGGCGACGTGCTCTTGTGGGCCGGTGGGGAATGCTGGCTGCCGCGGCTGGACGTGCCGCGGGTGGACGTGACCGGCGCGGGAGATGCGTTCGCCAGCACGCTGGCGGTGAGCCTCGCGGAGGGGAAGCCGCTGGACGCGGCGGGGCGATTCGCAAGCGCCGCGGCGGCACTGGCGACGACGGCGTTGGGGGCGCAGGCAAGCCTGCCCACGAGAGCGGCGGTCAACGCGCTGCTGGAGAAGAACCGGCACGAATAGAACTCGCAAACAAGGTGCGCCTGATCGTCACCCGGCGGTAAGCGATTGGCGCACCGAAGCTTTGCCCTGCGACACCTTTCGTTTAGACAGCAATGCACAGGGGCACAAATGCGTCGCGCGGGCGGGGTCCGACTTCGATGAAGGACGCCCGAGTTGAAACGCTGTTTGGCGTCCGCGCCCCTCGTCGAGAAAGCTGTGGCACCGCTCGCCGAATCGCTGCCCCCTCAAGCGAGGCCGCCACCGGCGGGCCCGAGACGTAAAGGGCCCGCTCGCCCAGAGCCCATCCGTCCTTTCGCCGCATGGCACTCGATCCGGGCGGTGGTCTGGCGCAAATTCCCCAGCCGCGGCGCGCATTCCTCGCACGCGCGATTCGCTCGTCCCCACAAATCGAGGCGGCTGGGCAACTGCCGCTATCTCTACCGACGCCATCGCACTGCCGTCACGGCACTCGATACCTATATTGGCGCCCAAAGTGTGATGGGACTCACTCGAACGCATTGCCGTGGATGCCGGCAGGGGAGGAGGGGTGCCCAGACCTTAGCTGCTCTCGATGACCGTAGGGATCACCGCCGTGCGCCGGCGTACAGGCATGCTCCGCCCGCGGGATGTTGGCGTCGCGCGGACGTGAGGACGACCGGAGGTGGAAACAGAACGTCGCTCATAAGATCTTTCTTTGGACAACGAGCAACTCGCCGGAGGAGTCGCCATGAGATTCCGGATCGCGTTTGTCTTCTCGTTCGTCACGCTCGGCTCGGCGCTCGCCCAGACGACCGTCACCCTGCAGGACGGCCTCAACAGTCCAACCATCGACAACAAGATCGCCGGCTCGACGGCGACGACCAACTTCGGCACCGAAACCGAAAGCGCGTTCAATCAAGAGACCAGCACGGCGCTCCTCGTCCGCTTCGCGATCTTCCAGGCCGAGGGCGGCCCGGTTCCGAACGGCGCGACCATCACGTCGGCCACTCTCTCTCTCTACAAGACCTGGGGTCCGCTGACGGGTGACTCGACCTTCAAAGCGACCCGCCTGCTCAAGAACTGGAATGAGCTGCAGTCGAGCTGGAACCAGGCGGCGAGCGGAACGCCGTGGCAGACTCCCGGCGTATTCGGCGCTACCGACATCGCCGCTACGCCGGACGGGCAAGGCACCGTGGCCACCGACGTCAATATCTGGCTCAACATCGACGTCACCGCCGGCGTGCAGGCATTCGCCAGCGGCACGCCCAACTTTGGCTGGAAAGTCGCCTACGTGAGCGGCGGCGACAGCTCCAAGCCGAAATCCTTCGGCATGAGGGACTTGACCGCAAGCAACCAGCAGTTCAGGCCGAAGCTCACCATTACCTATGGCAGCACGCCTCCACCGCCTCCGCCGCCAGGCGGCTGCGCGAGCGGTAGCTCGCGTCCGTATGATCAAGCCCCGATCAACGGAACTCCGATCGCTACCGCCGCAAGCGGCTCCACGACCTGGGAAGCCGAGCACTTCAACTGCGGCGCGGAAGGCCAGGCCTTCCACGACACCGCGGCGGGTGTGAATGCCGGGCAGACGTTCCGTGCCGACAACGAGGTCGAGATCGTAGACGTGCTCGTCGGCGGAACGCCCGCAGGCCTGGCGGTCAACCACTTCGACACCGGCGAGTGGATGGAATACAGCATCAACGTTGGCACCGCGGGGCAGTACAGCTTCGGCCTCATGGCCTCGCATAGCCCGTCGACCCCGGGAACCGGAATCGCGCGGATACTCGTCGATGGCGCGCAGGTCGGCAGCGACATCAGCGTTCCCACGACCAACGACTGGGAGGATTACCGCTGGTTCGACACCAGCACGTCGGTGCAGCTCACCGCCGGCACCCACATCGTGAGGCTCTTCGCCGGGCTGCAGAGCTACCGCATCGACAAGCTGCGCACCAGCGCGGGCACGCCGCCACCCCCGCCTCCCCCGCCCCCGCCGCCGTCTTCGGGCGACGACTGCAGCCGTTCCGGCCTGAGCATGTGCCTGCGCTTCGAGTCCGCTGAGTTCAAGGTCAGCGGTCCGGGATGCTCGGCGCAGCCGACTTGCACCGGTTTCGCCTGCGCTGGCATCACGACGGGGGGAGCGGGCACGTTCAATTGGGAAGCGCAGAACTTCGGTTGCGACTCGCCGTCGCCCCCGCAGGGCACGGGCGATCGCTCCGACGACACGAGTCGGATCGCGCTGACGACCGAAGCCGGGAGCCGTGATGACGGTAGCACCGCCATCAAGTTCACGACCCAGCTCCGCGACCAGTGCGTCCACACGAGCGAGTGCGGCACAGGCACTGATTTCGAGCGGTCCGAGATGTCGCTCGATGAACCCCAAACCGGCGCAGTGCGCGGCCAGGAGCAGTGGTGGGCGGAATCGGTGTACTTCCCGAGTGCGTTTACGGTCACGCCGGGAAACTACAACTCCAGCCTGTTCATGCAGTTCCACGGCACGAACAGCGCGGCGAACATCAACATGAACGTCATGAACGAGCCCGGCGGCCGACTCATCATCCGGGCACAGGCGGTCGGTGGTGATCAATACAGCTATCACACGCCCGGCGGAGACTTTGTGCCTGGCGAATGCATCGACGTCCTGACCAGGAATGTCTGGTACGACTTCGTTCATCGCATCGTCTGGTCCGACAACGGTACGGGCGTCCAGGAGATGTGGATGCGCAAGGGCACTGACCCGCCTGTGAAGGTCTTGTCTCACAGTGGGATCAACACTCTCTTTGCAGGAGAGGGCACGTACTTCAAGTTCGGCACCTACCACTTCGCGCAACTCGACGGGTCGAGCTCGGTGATCATCGATCGCATCCGGCGGGGCAACAGCTTCGACGCGGTGGCGAACTTCGCCATGCCCTCGTCGGTCGTGCATAACTGCAATCCGTAGCACTTCAGGGAAGCCTTCCGGAGCGCGGCCCGAAAGGGCCCGCTCCGCCCCATACTCCGGGCGGACGCACCGTCGCCTCAGGCTAGCGCCCCGGACTCGGGCTCTCGCGAGGCATGGCGCTGCTCGGTGCTGACCCGGTACGCCACGTTGCGCGCCCGCATCATGTTGCCGAGCGGGCGCAGCTCTTCGAGGGCGTGCCATGGGTCGAAGGACAATCCCTCCACCATCGCGGTGAGTCGCTTGCCCTGATCCGAGCCCACGTCCTGCACCGGCAAGGTCAGCCGCGCCACCGTGAGATACGGACTCGGCCAGTCCACCGACGCGTCCTCGATCGGCGTCGACGTCTCGTCCTCGAAGAACTGGAGCTGGAAGTCGTACTCCACCGGCTGCCAGCGCAGCGTTTCCGCCAGCTCCTCGGCGAGGAAGTCGGGCGACTTGCGATCGCTGTTCGAAACCGGCTGCGCCAGCGGGCGCAGCGCATAGCGCACGGCATGGTTCCCGAATCGAATCGGCACCGCGCTGAAGTAGTGCGTCGCGGCGAGCGGAAGCACGGGGCGCGAAATCTGCTTCATCGCCTTGGTCAGGATTCGCACCGTGCGCAACAAGCCGAACCTGGCGATCGCCTTCGGCAGCCCCGTGAGCGGCGAGGCGGCCGCGATGACAAAGGGCACGAATTCGTCCGCGCTGCGGAACGGCGTCGTCCGATCGCGGATGAGCAGGAAGTCCTGGGTGGGCGCGTTCTCCATCCCGGGAATGACCTTCTTGCCAATGACCCCGACGAGCTTCAGCGCGATTCCGCGCACGTCGGGCTTCCCATCGGGTTGACGCCTGCCCGAGCCGTTGGAGTAGCGGACGAAGGCTTCGAAGGTCGCCGGAGCCGCAAAGGGCCCGACCCGCGCGTGCTCTGGCAGGTCGGGCAGGACCGTGAATCGCGCCGAGACGCCGAGCTGTCCCTTGGCGTGCAGGATGCGCGCTGGCGTCTTGCGGTGTCGCTGCAGGTCGCGAAGCTGCTGCGCGTAGTTTTCGAAGCGCTGCGCTTCGCCGGGATCGACCTTCTCCTGCCAATTCGTCGCGGGCATGAGCGGCACCCTACAGCGCGCGGGCGCGGCGGTGTACAAGCATCGCCTGACCAGGCGAGAGGTGCGGATCGGGTAGAGTTCCGGCTCCGCGCCAGGGAGGGAGCATGGCGAGAGCTTCGCTGGGATGGCCGGTCCTCGTTGCCGCCGTCGTCGCCGCGCAGGTCGCGGCCGCGCCCGCGACCTCGTCCGCCGAGCACTGGGTCGAGAAGGACGGAATCAAGATCTATCTCTGGGAGAAGTACTCCGGCAGCCCCGCGGGAAAGAGCGTCGTCGTCCTCGCGCACGGCTCCGCGACCGCAGGCAAGGAGAGCTTCGACCTCCAGGTGCCGTCGAAGGACTCGTACAGCCTGATGGACTTTCTCGCGCGGGAGGGCTTCGATGTCTTCGCCCTCGACACGCGCGGATTCGGGCGCTCGACTCATCCCGAATCGCATTTCACGACGCAGCAGGCCAGCGAGGACCTCGACTCCGCCGTGGACTACATCCTCAAGCTTCGCGGCGCGAAGCGGGTGAATCTGCTCGGCTGGTCCTGGGGAACCCAGTACGGCGGGATGTTCGTGATGGCGCATCCGGAAAAGGTCGAGAAGTACGTGACCTATGCGCAGATGCACATCGACAGCGCCGACATCGCCAAGCGCCGGCCCCGCGTGGAATCGTTCCGCAAGAACCCGTACATCAACATTCCGCAGGCCGGCTGGAAGGGGCGCTTCTATTCGCTGACGCCCGCGGAGGCGAACGAGCCGGAGGTCGTCGATGCCTACGCAAAAGCGGCCTTCGAGGTGGAGAAGAAGACGGCGACGAGCCCGCAGCTCGACATGGTGACCATCCTGCCGATGGTCAACGCCCGCCTCATTGCCGTACCGACCTTGATCATCCACGGCCAGTACGACGACGTCGCCGATCTGGACGGGCTCTTTCCCTTCTTCCGTCAGCTATCGAATCCGTACAAGCGATACGTGGTCGTCCCGAATGCCGGCCACATGATGCATCTGCAGAAGGGTCATCTCGTCTTCCAGCGCGAGGTGGCGGACTTCTTCAAGGGCGGCTAGACCCGATGCCGGTCAGGCCCCGTTGAATCTCTCGAGCCGCCGGTAGACGACGTACGAGTAGACGACGGGGATGATGGCAGCGAGCCCCAGGATGACCAGCGGCACGACGGCGCTCACTCCCAGGAGCCCGCTGGCGACGACCGCGATCCCCGCAAGGACCAGGACCTTGCCTGCCAGGCGATGCGTCCGCAGCCACACCTCTTCGCTCGCGAGCGTCCACGGAGTGCGGACTCCGATGAAGAAGTTCTTGGTCAGCTTTCCCATGAAGTTGCCGAAGACGACGAAGAGCGCTCCCACCATGGTGAAGACGGCTCGCCCCACCGAGATCCGCGCTCCGATAGCCATCAGGAGCACGAGGATGTCGAGCGCGAACAAGAAGGACGCAGTGGCGAGCACGATCCGATCGAAGGCGCGACGGAACCTTTCCATCCCGAAGTCCTTCGGCGAGATTCGCGGCAGAACGGGGAGCATTACGCAACTCACGAGAAGCAACAGCGGGATGGTGAAAGGGCCCAGGGGCTTGGGGCTGAAGCCATCTGCTTCGCCTCTCAGGTTCCAGTGAGTCGGAACCGGATCCGGCAGCCGCGAGTAGAGGGCCACTGTGAGGACGAACGAAGCAACGGCCAGCGCCCAGCTTGCCAAGATCGCACGGCCCGGCTTCATGGCTTCCCTCCGCTTCGGGCACGCAGCCCGAACAGGTCGAGGAGGACCGCGGCGACGTCCTCGAAGACCGTGGTGTTGAGCGAGTAGACGATCTGCTGGCCGCGGCGCTCGCAGCGCACCAGGTCGGCCGCCTTGAGCACGTTGAAGTGGTGCGAGAGAGACCCCTTGGTGATGTCGAAGGCCTCTGCCAGCTGGCCCGCGCTCTTCGATCCCCGCTGAAGGAGCTTGAGGATCTTGCGCCTGCTCGGGTCGGAGAGCGCCTTGAACACTTCCTGGGTCCGCATGGGATGGTTTGATATTTTGACGGCCATCAAAATAACAGCTGCGCGCCCTTCCGTCAACCGGGAGCACCACGCTGCGCTCAAGGCGGAGGAGACGTGAGCTCGATGTGGTGGGGCAGGCCGACGACTCCGCCGATGAGCGCGAACACGAGCGCGCCGGCGGCGGCGAACGGAACCGTGATGAAGAAGAGCACCTCGTTGGACTCCTCGCCCTTTGCCGCCGGGATCCAGGCCAGGACGGCGATGGCCGCACCGACGAGCCCGCCGACGAGCGCTCCTCGCGCGGCGCCGTCGCCGTGATACCGGACGATGATCTGCTCGACCGCCTCCGCCGGCGCGCGAATGCGCTTTCGAGCCGGCGACTCGTCGGTCCATTCGATCGCGTCGGGGGTCACGAGGACGTCTTCGCCATTGCTGCAGCAGATCGCGTTCCGGAGCTGGATCGCCGCGGTTTTGCCTTCGACTTCCGCGTTGATCGACGCCGCGTCCTCCGCACTGACGGGCCGCTGGACGGCGCGCGTGGTGGAGCAAGCGGCGAGGGCAAAGGCAATCAACCAGAGCTTCATCGAACGGGTGACCATTGATGGCGGCGAGCGGCCACAGCTGAATTCGGCGATCAAGTCGCAGCTGCCGGTGTCCAGTCTCGAGGCGGGAGGCGCGACCGGCTCTCGGCGATCTGTCGCGTCCTCAACCTGGAAGTCGCATGAGCGCGGCTTCACGGTGCGCTGAAGATCAGACGACCAGCCGGAACCCGGCCTGCGCAAAGTGCGTATCGAAGGCCAGCACATTTCGCACCTGGTGCTTCTTCAGCAGCACGAAGCTGGTTGCGTCGACCAAGCTCAGTTTGTGAAGCTCGCGCCGCTGCAGCCATTGCCATGCCTGCGCGAGATCCTCCGGCCCGCAGGCGAAAAGCTCGGGGCCGCGGCCACGCAGGCCCTCGCTCCACGAGTGTGCGAGGCGCGCATCGATCTTGCGCTGGAGATACGTGAAGGTTTCGATGACGACCGGCACCGAAGTGCACGGTCGCGCGCCGCTGCGTTGCAACGACGTCCAGGCCTCCGCGGCGCGCTCATGGTACGGATCGGCAGCGAGCGCGAGTGCCAACCACCCTCCTGTATCTACGAAGACTCTCTGGCCGGATCGCATCAGGGGACGTCGAACGCCGAATCGTGATCGGCCGATCCCTTCCCGCGCCGAAGGGGCCCGCCCCAGAGGCCGACTGGCCAGCAAGCCTCGGGCCGCAACCACATCGCCCGCACCGCCTCTCTGACCAGCTCGGCAACCGGCCGCTTGCGTGCACGGGCGATGCGGTGCAATGCCTTGAGCTCGTCGGCCCTGAAGTAGACCTGCGTCTTGGTCATCGGCACGGGTGTCAGCGTACAATCCTGCATGACACCCGTCAACCTCCTGGGCGGCAGCCCCGACAGTCCGGCGCGGGGAGAGGAGATTGCCGGCCTGCTTCAGCGGCGGTACCCTTGTGGAATGCGGCCCCTTCGGTATTCCATCAACGTCACATTGGACGGGTGCTGCGATCATCGTGAGATTTCCCCGGACGAAGACCTGCATCGTCACGCGGTCGAGAACCTCGACCGGGCCGATGCCCTCCTCTTTGGCCGGGTGACTTACGAAATGATGGAGGCAGCGTTCCGGCCGCCGGCGCGGACGGGGGCACGGCCTGATTGGATGGAACCCTTCGCCCGGACGATCGACGCGGCAAAGAAGTACGTTGTGTCCAGTACCCTGGACCGTGTCGATTGGAACGCGGAGCTCGTGCGCGGGGATCTGGGGAAGGCCGTTGAGCAGCTCAAGCGGGAGGCGGGCAAGGGACTGTTGGTGGGAGGCGTGAAGCTCCCGCTGGCGTTGGCGGATCTGGGATTGATCGATGAGTACGAGTTCGTGGTGCAGCCCAGGCCAGCGGGCCACGGGCCGACGTTGTTCGCGGGGCTATCGAAGCCTGTCGACTTGAGGCTCGTGAGCCGGCTGGAGTTCGGCTCGGGGGCGGTGGCGATGCGGTATGAGCCGAGCTGACGAGAGCACGGCCTCCCCGCTTGACGGAGCGCGGAGGAGGCATAGCGTTCCGCTACCTAC
>DASRTX010000654.1:0-14047 GCA_035655715.1 Myxococcales bacterium
AGGCAAATCTGCCGCCCGCCCGCCTGGCCGTCAATACGTTGCGCCTGACCCGCTCTCGCTGCTATCAGTCGGAGACGAGCCCGCGCCCCGCGATAGGATGACCACCGCGCGGCGAGGATGCGCAGCGCCCCATGGCCGACTACCTCTTCGTACCGCAATCCGTGCTCGACCGATGGTCCGAGCAGGGTCGCATCCAGGTGGACGGCAACGTGCTCACCATTCTCGGCGAACGGAAGAGCTTCACGCTCAGCACCGCGGTCCGCTTCCTCAAGATGGAGGCGGGCGACGATCACGCCGGCCTGCTCGCCAAGGTGAAGACCACCGATGCGCTCAAGCAGATGGGTGCGGAGCACTACATGGACTCGGTGATCCTGGGCGAGAGCGCCTACCAGGTGCAGCAAGGGTTTCTCGCAGACGCGAATGCGTTGCGCCGGGCCGCAACGGCTTCGCAGCCGCCGGCTCCCAAGGCGCCTGCGCCGGCGGTTCCCAAGGCGGCGGCCAACGCGGATCCCAAGGTCGCGCCGCAGCACGCGCAGGGCGAAAAGAAGGATGGCGAGCAGGAGATGCTGGCACAGTTCCTGCTCGAAAATCTGGAGTAGGAGCCATGGCAACGATCCTCGTCCACATCGCGCTCCTCGCCTACGCGGCGGGCGCCGCCGCTTTCCTGACCTGGCTGGTCCGGCCGCGGCCGGCGCTGGTGCAGGGTGGGCGCGTGCTGCTGCTTTCGGGCGTCGTGGTCCACTTCGCGGCTTTCGCGGTGTCGCTTGGGGTGGCAGGCGCGGGCCTGGGAGTTTCGGAGTGGAAAGGCGGCCAGCTCTTCTCGCTGCTCGCCGCGGTCACGGTGGCCGGCTACCTGGCGCTCGACTTCAAGTACGAGCTGCCGGTGGCGGGCGCCTTCGTGGCGCCGCTCACGGTGGCGGTGATGGTGCCGGCGCACCTGGTGCACTCCACCGCGCGCGAGATCGCCCCGGAGGTCTCGCACAGCCTGGTGCTCTTCCTCCACGTCGGCGCCGCGACGCTGGGCACCGGGGCGCTGGCGCTCGCCTTCGGCCTCTCCGTGCTCTACCTGGCCAGCGAGAAGCAGGTGAAGGACAAGCGGCCGGGACGCCTGCTCGCGAGGTTGCCGTCCCTCGACCTCATCGACAAGGCAGGCTACCGCCTCGCGGTCTGGGGCTTCGTCTTCCTCTCGCTGGCCATCGCCACCGGCTCCTTGGTCTCGCGCGAGTCCACCGGCGCCACCTTCCCCATCGCGCCCAAGGAGGGGTTCGCGGTGCTCGCCTGGGCGCTCTTCGCCGGCATGATCCAGGCGCGCCTGGTGGCCGGATGGCGCGGGCGGCGCGTGGCCATGCTGGTGGTGGCCGGCTTCGTCCTCTTGATCGGCACCTACGTCGGCCTGCTCAGCGCGGCGCCGGCGCTGCACGGCAGCGTGGCCGCGGCGGTGCTCCCGTGACCCTGATCTGCGTCGGGCTCTCGCACAAGCACGCGCCCATCGCGGTGCGCGAGCAGCTCGCGGTGCCGGCGGAGCAGCTTGGGCACCGCTTGCAGGAGCTGCGCGCGCTGGCCGGCGTGAAGGAGGCGATGCTCGTCTCCACCTGCAACCGGCTGGAGATCTTCGCCGTGGCCGACGGCAGGCAGCCATCCGAGGAGATCCTCGCATCGCTGGGCGCGGTGGCCGCCCCCCACGCCGTCTGCCGCTTCGACGTGGACGCGCTGCGGCACCTCTTTCGCGTGGCGGCTAGCCTGGACAGCATGGTGGTCGGGGAGGCGCAGATCCTGGGGCAGGTGAAGGAAGCCGCGGCGCAGGCGCAGCAGGCCGGCGCCATGGGTCCCGAGCTCTCCCGGGCGCTGGCGCGCGCCACCGCCGCCGCCCGTCGCGTCCGCACCGAGACGGAGATCGCGCGCGGCGCCGTGTCGGTCTCCAGCGTGGCGGTGCAGCTGGCGCACAAGCTGCTCGGCAACCTGGCCAAGAAGTCGGTGCTGCTGCTGGGCGCCGGCGAGATGGCGCAGCTGGCCGCGCGCGAGCTGCGCTCCGCCGGCGCGCGCGAGCTGCTGGTGGCCAACCGGTCCTCGCAGCGCGCCGAGGAGCTGGCGCGCGAGGTCGGCGGGGTGCCGGTTTCGCTGGAGGAGCTGCCGGCGCTGCTGGAGCGGGCCGACGTGGCCATCTGCTCCACCGGGGCAAGCCGCTTCGTCGTCACCCGCGAGGCCATGTCGCGCGCGCTGCGGGCGCGCCGCTACCGGCCCATCTTCCTGGTGGACCTGACTTTGCCGCGCAACGTAGAGCCCAGCGCCAACCAGCTGGAGAACGTCTACGTCTACGACCTGGACGACCTGGAGCGGGCGGCCGCGCAGAACCGCGACCTGCGCTCGGGGCAGGTGGGCAAGGCCGAAGAGATCGTCGAGCAGGAACTTCAAGTTTTCCTTGCCCAGGTGCGCGAGCGCGCGGCGGTGCCGGTCCTGGCGCGCCTGCGGGCGCACGCCGAGGCGGTGGCCCGAGCCGAGGCGGAGAAGACGCTGACACAGCTGCGCGGGCTGGACGAGAAGCAGCAGAAGAGCGTGCGCGCGATGGCCACGGCCATCGTCAACAAGCTGTTGCACGCCCCCACGCGGAAGCTTCGCGAAGAGGCCGGCGAGGGCGCCCTGGGCGATGCGGCTGCCGCGCTCTTCGAGCTCGATTCGCCCGGGCCGCAGCCGGTGCCCATTCCCTTGCCCGATCCCCAGCCCGATCCCGCGCCGAATCCGGAACCCGATCCCGCGCAGGCGCCGGAGACCGACGGCGCTGCGCAGAGCTCGGAGCGCGCGGTGCTGCCGCTGTTGAGGCGGCGCTAGAGCGCATGTCATGACCCCGGACCGAGCCAGGCGGCGGAGCCGCAAGCCGCGCAAGGAGAGACGAGGAAGCGTACCGGGCGGTACGCTGACGAGGAGCGACGCTGCCCGGCGCCGCGGATCCGCCGAGCGATTGCGCGCGGCGCAATCGCGTCCCCGGCGACGGGAGGGGTCGTGACACGCGCTCTGGTGCCCCTGCTGCGCATCGGCACCCGCAAGAGCGCGCTGGCGCTCTGGCAGGCCGAGCGCGTGAAGGAGTGGCTAGAGGAGCGCGGTCATGCCTGCGAGCTGGTCCCCATGTCCACCGAGGGCGATCGCATCCTCGATCGCTCGTTGGCGGAGGTGGGCGGGAAGGGTCTCTTCGTCAAGGAGCTGGAGCAGGCCATCCTCGAGGCACGGGCGGACCTGGCGGTGCACAGCGCCAAGGACGTGCCCTTTGCCCTGCCCGAGCGGTTCGTCCTCAGCGCCTTCCCTGTGCGAGAGGATCCGCGCGACGCGCTGGTTGCTCCCGTGGCCAAGACGTTCGACGCGCTCCCCCGCGGAGCGCGGGTGGGCACCAGCTCTTTGCGGCGGGGCATCCAGCTCCTGGCGGCGCGGCCCGATCTGGTGGTCGTCCCGGTGCGCGGCAACGTGCAGACGCGGCTGGCGCGGGCCACCGGCGGCACCGTCGTCCGCGGCGGCGTCGAGGTGCGGCCGGCGGAGGGAGACCCGCAGGGTCCGCTCGACGCGGTGGTGCTGGCGCTGGCCGGGCTGCGGCGGCTGGGCCTCGAGCGGCACGTCACCCAGGTGCTGCCGGTGACGCTGTCGCTGCCCGCCGCCGGACAGGGCGCGCTGGCCATCGAGGTGCTGCGCGGATCGCCTGCCTTCGAGGCCACCGCGCCGCTCGACGACGAGACCACCTCTCGCTGCGTGCGCGCCGAGCGGGCGCTGCTGGCGCGGCTGAGCGGCGGTTGCACCGTCCCGGTGGCTGCGTACGCGGTGCCGGAGGACCGCCAGCTCTGGCTGCGCGCGACGCTGGGCGGGCCGGACGGCGAAGGCGTGAGGTTGGTGCACGCCGAGGGACGCGGCGGCGAGCCCGAATCGCTGGGCCGCAGCGTGGGGGAGGCCCTGCTCGCCCAGGGCGGCGCGGCCTTGCTGGAGGCGGCGCGGTCCGGTGCCTCCGGGCTGCCTGCGCCGAAGCGCACGTGAGCCTGCGCGGCGCCCGCGCGCTGGTGACGCGCGCCGCAGAAGATGCGACCGAGCTCGAGGAGTTACTGCGGCAGCGGGGCGCGGTGCCGATGCGGATGCCCTGCATCGAGCTGGCAGACGGCGAGGACGCGGCGCGAATTGCCGGGATCGTGCAGTCTCCGCCGTCCCGGCGGCCGGAGCTGATCGTGGTCGCCTCTCCGCACGCCGCCCGGCGCCTTCGGGCCCTCTGCGGGAGCATCGAAGTGCCGCTCGCGGCGGTGGGCGCCGCCACCGCGCGAGAGCTGGCCGGAGAAGTGATCGTCCCCGCGACCGGCGTGGGTGCGGAGGCGCTGGTCGCGACCTTGCGCTCGCAGGTCGCCGGCAAGCGCGTGCTGGTGCCGCGCGCGGAGGGGGGGAACCCGGCGCTGGTGGAAGGCCTGCGCGCCGCCGGCGCCAGTGTCGAAGTGCTGACGCTCTATCGCACCGTCCTGGCGCGGAGCGCCGATCTCTCGGTGCTGCAGGGGCTCGACGCCATCTCCTTCGCCAGCGGCAGCGCGGTGCGCGGCTTCGTCTCGCTGGCGGGGGCGGGCGCCGCCCGCGGGGTTGCGGTGGCCTGCATGGGCCAGAACTGCGCGGAAGAAGCGAAAAAAGCCGGAATCGAGCCGGACGCCGTGGCCGCCGGCGGGCTGAATGAACTGTGCGACGCCCTCGCACTCGCCGTGCGATTGCGCAGGGGTTAGTGTCCCGGGCGTGAGCCAGCCTCCCGAAATCCTGGTGGTGGAAGACGACGAGGACACGCGCGTGGTGCTCCAGGACCTCCTGGAGATGAACGGGTTCGCGGTGCGCACCTCGCCGGACGCGCGGCACGCCCTCGCGGCGGCCCGCGCCGCCGCCCCCTCGCTCATCCTGGTCGACTACTTCATGCCCGACGCCGACGGCGCCTGGGTCGTCCAGCAGCTCCGCGAGTTCGGGCTGGGGCAGGTGCCGGTGGTGCTCACGACCGGCTCGAACGAAGGGCGGGAGCAGGCGGAGCGCCTCGGGGTCCGCTCGCTGGAGAAGCCCTTCGACGTGAGCCGTCTGTTGGAGCTGGTGCGGTCGCTGGTCCCGCGGGCATGAAACGCCCGATCGGGCTCGAGGCGATCATCGTCTACAAGCTGCTCAAGGCGGTGGCCGAGGCCGGCCTCGGCCTGCTGGCGGTCTGGGTCCTGGTGCGCGGCGCCGAGGCGGGCGCCGCCAGCGCGGCCGAGGTCCTGCTCGAGCACTTCGCCGGCGCCTGGGCCCTGAGCGCGGCGACGCTGCTCGTGCGCGCCGCCACCAGCCCGCACGTCAAGTTCGTCGCCGTCGCGTCCGTCGGGGACGCCGTGCTCTCGGCGGTGGAGGGCCTGGCCCTGCGGGCGGGCCGCTGGTGGGCGCCGTGGCTGGTGGTCATCGCCACCGGTTCACTCTTGCCCTGGGAGGTCTGGGAGCTGTTGCGCCGGCCCAACTGGGTGCGCGCCGTGATCCTGGTGGTCAACATCGCCGTCGTCGTCTATCTCGTGCGCACCGTCGTCCGCGAGCATCGCGCGCAGGTTTCGGCGCGCCGCCCGGTTGACAGGCAGGCACCCCAACCCTAGCGTCCCGCATGCCGGCCTTGATCCTGGCCTGCGCGCTGGCGGTTCCGGTCCCGCGCGCGGCGCTGCTCGATTCCCGCGCGGACGCCGAGGTGGTGGCGCGCGCCTCGCCGCGCTCGGAACCGCTGCGCGGCGCGGTCGAATACCTGGGAGCGCTGGCCGCTTTCACCGCGCTCAACGCCGGCGGATCCGCGCTCCTCTCCGGCGGCCGGTTTCATGTCGCGCAGGGCGGAGACACCACGGTCAATTCCGCCGGCTCGCTGGCCGGCGCCGGGGTCTTCTTCGCGCTCTCTCCGCTCGCCGCCGCCTTGACCTCGTACTTCATCGGAAAGGGCAGCGACACCTGGGATCCTTCGTTGGGAGGAGCGCTGCTCGGAGCCTACGGCACCTCGGCCCTGGCGCTGGGGGCGGGCATGGGTCTCGCCGCCGCGAACCTCGATCGCACCGCGGCCCAGGCGGCCAATACCGTCCTCTACCTGGCCGTTCCGCTCGGAACGGTGCTGCTCCAGAACGCCGCCGCCGCGCCGCGGCCGTGATAAGGGCGGGCCATGGGACAGAAGGCCGCCATCGCCGAGAGGGAGATCCGCTTCCGCGCCGCCGACGGCGTCACCGTACCGGCGTTCGTCGCCGAGCCGCAGGGCGCGGCGGAGGCGCCCCGCATCGTCATCGCGCCGGAGATCTTCGGCGTGTCGCCCTGGATCCGGTCGGTGGCGCGGATGCTCGCGCGCGAAGGGTTCCGCGCCGTGGCGCCGGAGATCTTCGTCCGCGACCCGGAGCCGCTCGGCAGCGACATGCAGTCGTGGATGGCGCGCATCGGGCGCCTGGACGTGCCGCGGGCCGTGGCCGAACTGCGGTCCGCCGTCGATCAACTTCAAGAAAGCAAGGCAGCCGTGATCGGCTTCTGCCTGGGCGGCGCTCTGGCGCTGCTCGCCGCGGCGGAGGGCGGCTACGCGGCCTGCGTGGACTGCTACGGCAGGCCGCGCTGGGCGAAGAACGACGCGCTCCACCCGGTGAACGCCATCGACGCCGCGAAGCGCATTCCCTGTCCGGTCCTCGCCGTCTACGGCCGGCGCGACGAGGGCATTCCGGTCTCCGACGCCGAGGCCGTCGGCGCCGTCCTCCCCAAGGGCAGCGAGTTGGCCCTCTACGACGCCGGCCACGCCTTCCTCAACGACACGCGCCCCGACCGGTACGCTGCGGATCAGGCGACGCTGGCGTGGGGCAAGATCACCGGCTTCTTGCGGCGAAATTTGCTGAACTGACCTCTACGCCGCGCTCGCGTACGCCGCGCCGGCCGAGTACAGCCCGTAGACCGCGGCCCAGCCGATGGCCAGCAACACGAGGAAGAACAGCACCGACACCCACTCCAGCCAGCGCTGGCCGCTCTTGCCGACGGTCACGCCCCAGCCCATGGTGAGGAAGCTCCACAGGCCGTTGGCGAGGTGGTAGGCGATGGCCAGCACACCCAGCACGTAGACGATGAGCGTGGGCGTGTGGAAGTGCATCTCGCGCGCGATCTCCGCGAAGGGCTCGGGCCGCCCTTCGAGGATGCGCGGCTCGAACCAGGCCAGATAGAGGTGCGCGCCGAGGAAGGCGAGCAGGCCCACTGCCGAGAGCCGCTGGATGACGTAGCGGAAGTTGGAGAACCCGCTCTGCATCGGCTTGGGCCGGCTGCGCAGCATGCGGACGATTCCCCAGACGGTGTGCCAGAGCAGCGGCCCGAGCACGAGCACGAAGGCGAGCGCCGCGCTGGCGTTGCTGCTGTGCGCGGTGACCGCGCCCTGCCAGGCGCCGCTGGATTCGTACGCGGCGAGCTGGTTCCAGAGGTGGATGAGCGTCCAGACGCCGACGGGGGCAAAGGCGAAGAGGGATCCCAGGCGGGCGAGGATGAAGTCGCGGGCGATCTGGCGGTCTGCGGGAGCGACGCTGCGGTCAGGCTGATCGGTGGTGAGAGGCAGCGCCATGTTCTCGATCTCCTCCGGGCCGGGGCGCGCCCTGAGTAGAGCGAGAGTGCATCCCTGTCAAGGCAGGAGCGCGCCCGCGAGGTTCGGGCAAGGCTCGGCCTTGTACTTGCCCTGGAAGGGGAAAGCGACGGGCGAGTCGAGCGAAGGATCGGCGCCGTAGAGCAGGTTGAACTGCCCGGTGGGGTTGTCTTCGGGCGTAAGCGTGATGAAGCCGACGAGGTCGGCAGCGACGAAGGGCAGTACGGGCGCGCCAGGACCATTCACGCCGATGATCTCGCTGCCGGTGCCTTCGTCGCCTTGCCGACCGGGAAGGAAGGTGCCGACCCGGTCGACCGGCACGAAGAGGATCATGGCGATGAAGCCCTCCACCGGATTCCGGAAGTAGTCGGGGTGCTGCTTCAACTTGTCGCAGAGGCCGCCGCGGTCGGTGAGGATGATGGCGGTCACCGGCGCGATGGGATTCCCGTTGCGGTCCGAGAGCGTAGCCCTTCCGGAGATGGAGCTCCCGATGTTGTCGAAGACGATCTGCGGTGTCTGATCGCTGGCGCCGATGCCGCCGAGGATGAGGTTGTCCTGCTGGCTGCACCCGGCGAGCGCTATGAGGACGAGGGCGGCCTTTCGCATGGGCACCACCTTAGCAGGTCAGGCAACGGGCATTGCTTCGAACTTCGACGCTGTGTAGGAAGCCGGATTCAATGCGCTGGGACGAGATCGCCGGTCAGGACCGCGCCGTGAAGCTGCTCCGCGGAGCCCTGCTCAAAGGACAGGTGCACCACGCCTACCTGCTCGCCGGCCCTGCCGGGGTGGGCAAGGAGCTGCTGGCGCGCACCTTTGCGCAGGCTGCCAACTGCGAGGCAGAACAGGCCGCGGTGCGGCCGTGCGGGAAGTGCGCCAACTGCACGGGATTCGCGCGCGGCAACTTTCCCGACTCCATCGTCCTGATGCCGCAGTCGGAGCTGCTGGCGCGAGGGTTGGTCTCCAGGGCCGATCTGGAGGGCGCGCCCTCGAAGGAGATCCGCGTCGACGAGGTCCGGGCGCTGGCGAAGAGGCTTTCCCTTTCGGCGCTGCGGGGCCGCCGCAAGATCGCCATCCTCACGCCCGCCGATGCGCTCAACGAGCGGGCGCAGAACACGCTGCTCAAGACCTTGGAGGAGCCGCCGCCGTCCACCACCTTCCTCCTGCTTTCGGCCAACCCCGACGCGCTCCTGCCGACCATCCGCTCCCGCTGCGCCCGCGTGCAGCTGGGACCGGTTCCAGAAGATGCCCTGCTGGCGCGCCTGCTGCGCGAAGGAGTGCCGGAGCCGGAGGCGCGCGAGCGGGCGGCGCGGGCGCAGGGCAGCTTTTCGCGGGCGCTGGCGGCCCAGGGCGAGTGGCACGACCTCCTCGCGCAGGTGGAGGCGGCGCTGTCGGCCCCCGACGAGCGGGACGCGCTGGACCTGGCCGACGCGCACGGCGAGCGCGAGGCGGCGCTGGAGGTGGCGGAGGCGGTGCAGGCCTGGACCCGCGACGTGCTGGTGACGCAGGCCGGCGGGACAGCGGAGCTGCGGGACCTGGCCGAGATCGCGCGCGAGCTGGGCGGGCGCGTGCCGCCGAGGGCGCTGCTGGGGCAGGCCGAGCTCTGCGCCCGGGTGGTGGAGGCGCTGGAGCAGAACGGCAACGGCCGGCTGCAGCTGGAGCGGCTGCTCCTCGGTGCGCGGGAGCTGCGCCGTGGCTGAGATGGCGGAAGTGTTGGAACAGGCCGCTGCGGGCAAGGGGCCACAAGTCGTGCTGATCGAAGGCGACGAGTACCTCGCCCGGCACAGCGCCCGCGAGCTGGCGGACGCCATCGTCCCGGAGAAGGATCGCGGCCTCAACCTGGTCCTGCTCGACGCCGGCGCCGGCGCGCGGGAGATCGCCTCACACCTCATGACGGTGGCGATGTTCGCCTCGCCCAAGGCGGTGCTCGTCGAAGGAGCGGAGGGGTTCGCCGAGGAAGTGGACGCCGCCCGCGAACTGGGACGCGCCCGCGACCTCTGGCAGGGCAAGCGCCAGCGCGACGCCGCTCGCCGGCTGCTCAAGCTGGTGCGGCCCGCGGGGTGGGCCGCGGCGGAGCTGGCCTTCGGCACCAGGACGGGAGCCTCGGCCGCGAAGTGGCGCAAGGAGATCGGCGCCGCGCCCGAGGACGCGGACAAGGCCTGGCTCCAGGAGCTGTCCGCCTTCGCGCTCGCGCAGAACATCGCCGCGCCGCCGGAAGATCTGGAGGTCCTGATCAAGGCGGTGGAGCGCGGGCTGCCCCCCAGGACGCACCTCATCCTGGTCGCCGAGGCGCTGCCGCCCAAGCACGCGCTGGTGCGGCTGGCGCAGGAGAAGGGCGTGCACCTCAAGCGCCGGGCCGAGCGGCGCGGCCGCACCATCGACACGCTGGACATCTCCCAGCTGGTGGCCGAGGAGCTCTCGCCGCTGAAGAAGAAGCTGGCCCGCGACGCCGAGCTCGAGCTGAAGAACCGGCTCGGCGACGACCTGCGGCTGATCGCCTCGGAGCTGCAGAAGCTGGCCCTCTACGCGGGCGAGCGCGCCCAGATCACCCGCGAGGACGTGGAGACGGTGGTGGCCTCCGTGCGCGAGGAGGAGTTCTTCGCGCTGGCCGAGGCGGTGGGCGAGGGCGATCTGGGCAAGGCGCTGCACCTCTTCGGCGACGAGCTGCGCCGCAAGGCCAACGCCTCGGCGGTGGCGCTGCCGTTCCTGGGCGGGGTGGCCAGCGCCGTGCGCAAGGCGCTCGCGGACAGCTCCCGGTACGCCGCCGCCGGCGCGCGCGAGCTGGGCTACAACGAGTACCAGGCGAAGCTCTTTCCGGCCCTGGAGGAAGAGCTGTCGGCAAAGGGGCAGAAGATCCCGCACCCCTTCGGTGCCTGGCTCGGCTACAAGCGGGCGCGGCGCCGTCCGCGCGCCTTCTGGCGGCGTGCGCTGGTCCGCTGCGCGGAGGTGGACTTCGAGCTGAAGAACGGAGCCGACCCGCGGCTGTCGATGGAACGGTTGCTCGTCGAAGTCTGCGGCTGACACTCGCGGCCGTCGCGCCGCAGACGTGCTAGACACTGCCGCAACATGGCTTCCCGCATGCTCGTCACCATGGCGTTGCCGTACGCGAACGGCAGCATCCACCTGGGCCACCTGGTGGAGGCGGTGCAGACCGACGTCTTCGTCCGGGCGATGAACGCCATGGGCAGGGAGTGCATCTTCATCGGCGCCGACGACACCCACGGCACTCCCATCGAGATCAGCGCGCGCAAGGCGGGGGTGCGGCCCGAGGAGTACATCGAGAAGATGCACGGGGAGCACGAGGCCGACTACAAGGCCTTCGGCATCGGCTTCGACCTCTTCTATACGACGCACTCGCCGGAGAACGAGCACCACGCCCGCCGCTTCTACGAGGCGCTGCGGGCCGACGGAGCCATCGAGAAGCGCGACGTCGAGCAGGTCTACTGCGGCGTGGACAAGCGCTTCCTGCCCGACCGCTACATCCGCGGCGAGTGCCCGGTCTGCGGCTGGAAGGACCAGTACGGCGACTCCTGCGAGCACTGCGGCAGCACCTACGAGCCCACCGCCCTCAAGAACCCGCGCTGCGCCATCTGCGGCAACACCGCGCTGGAACGGCGCAGCTCGCCGCACTACTTCGTGCGGCTGTCGAAGTACCAGGAGTTCCTGCGCGGGTGGACCAGCACGCCCGGCCGCCTGCAACCGGAGGTGAAGAACAGCATCGACGGCTGGCTCTCCGAACCGCTCCGCGACTGGGACATCTCCCGCGACGCGCCGTACTTCGGTTTTCGCATCCCGGGCGAGGAGGAGAAGTACTTCTACGTCTGGCTGGACGCGCCCATCGGATACCTGTCCTCCACCGACAAGTGGTGCCAGGAGCACGGGCGCAGGGTGGAGGAGTTCTGGGGCGAGTCCGCCGACTGCGACGTGATGCACTTCATCGGCAAGGACATCGTCTACTTCCACACGCTGTTCTGGCCCGCCATGCTCCACGCCTCGAAGTGGAAGGTGCCTTCGCGCGTGCACGTGCACGGGATGCTGATGATCGAGGGCGCGAAGATGAGCAAGGCGCGCGGCACCTTCATCAACGCCGGCGAGTACCTGCACGCCGGCCTCGACCCCGAGTGGCTGCGCTACTTCTACGCCGCCAATCTGGGGCCCACGCCCAGCGACATGGATCTCTCGCTCAACGAGCTGAAGAACCGCGTGAACGGGGAGCTCCTGGCCAACGTGGGCAACCTGGCCAACCGCGCGCTCTCGCTGGTCTGGAAGAACGGCGGCAGGCTCACGCGGGCAGCGGCCTCCGAGGTCTTCGAGAAGGCGCGCGCGGTGGAGCAGGAGATCGCTGGCCTCTACGCCGCGTGCGACACGCGAGCCGTGGTCCAAAAGGTCTTGGACTTCTCCTCTTCCGCGAACGCGCGCCTGCAGGCGCAGAAGCCGTGGGAGAAGCTCAAGGGCGACCGCGATGCCGCCCTCTCCGAGCTGACGCTGGCCGTGAACGTGGCGCGGCTGTGCGCGCGCTGGCTCCAGCCCATCGTGCCGCGCTTCGCTGCCGGCGTGGAGGAGCAGAGCGGGGCGGAGCTGCGCTGGGGCGACTTCGCGCCGCTGGAGGACCGCGAGATCCGGGAGCCAAAGCCGCTGGTGCGCAAGGTGGAGGACGCGGAGCTGCAGAAGCTGGCGGCGCGCTTCGTGCCGGCGGTCGGCGCGGCGCCGGCGGAAGCGCCGGCGGCACCTCCGGCAGTGGTGACTCCGGAAATGACCGTCGAGCAGTTCGCGGCCATGGACCTGCGCGCGGGCAAGGTGCTCGCCGTCGAGCGGGTGGCGAAGAAGGACAAGCTGCTCAAGCTCACCATCGACATGGGAGAAGCGGAGCCGCGCACCATCGTCAGCGGCGTGGCGCAGTCGTACGCGCCCGAGGAGCTGGTGGGCAAGGTGGTGTGCGTGGTGGCCAACCTGCCCCCGCGCGCCTTCGGCAAGGGCCTCTCCTCGCACGGCATGGTGCTCTACGCCAGCGGCGGAGATCGCGAGCACACCGCCATCGAGCTGTCGCCGGACGTGAAGCCGGGATCGAAGGTGAAGTGATGGGCCTCTTCTCTTCGCTGTTCGGCAAGAAGCCGCCGGCGGAAGCGCCGTCCGCCCCGGAGGCGGTGTCCTTCGACGAGTTGCGGGAGGGGCTGGAGTCTCCGGACGGCGCGGCCCGCGTCGACGCCGGACGCGAGCTGCTCGATCGGTGGCGCAACGGGGAGCTGCCGGCCGCCGAGATCCTCGCGCCGCGCCTCGAGCAGCTGCTCGGGGACGATGAGCCGCTGGTCCGCATCACGGCGCTGCAGGGCGTGCGCATGCTGCGCAAGCCCGAGAACCTGGCCGCCTGCGAGAGCGGGGTGCTGGGGTTGCTCGCCGACGGCACGCCACAAGTCCGCGCCGCCGCCATCTGGGCGGCCATCCGCCTTCCCGGGGAGACGGCCCGCGCGCAGGTCCGCGCGGCGCTCCAGTCCTCCGAGGAGACGATGCGCTTCGCCGCAGCCTGCGCCCTGGCGGACGCGCACGACGCGGCCGCGCTGCCCGAGCTGACGGCGGCGCTGCGCGACGGCTACCGCAGGCAGGAGGCGATCTCGGCCCTGATGTCGCTGGGCGACGCGGACGCGCTCCCAGAGGTGTCGCGGCTGTTCGAGGACGAGTCGCTGGGCGAGTTCGACCGCACGCTGGTCGCCGCGGCGATGGCGCGCTTCGGCGATGCCCGCGGCGGAGCGCACCTGATCTCGCGCATCGAGACCGAGTCCGACGACAGGCCCATCGCGGCGGAGTGGGCAGGGCGCCTGGGCGTGCAGGAGGCGATTCCGACGCTCACCGGGTTGGCCGAGCGCGAGGGCGACGCCGCGCAGGGAGCCGCAATCCGGGCCCTGGGAAGGCTGAAGGCCCCGGGCGCCGAGGAGCGGCTGCTCCGGCTGGTCGCCGACGCGGACGCGCCCGAGGACCTGCGCATGGACGCGGCCGAGGGCCTGGCGGAGCTGGCCACGCCCGCCGCCCTCGATCTCTTGAAGCAGCTGGCCCAGGGCGAGCCGTCCGAGCTGAGCCAGCTCAGCCAGGAGCTGCTCGCCGAGGTGGAGGCGAATGCTGGTTGACGCGCACGCGCACCTGGACGGGTACGCGGATCGCGACGACGTGGTGGCGCGGGCCAGGGCCGCCGGCCTGTTGCACGTGGTGGTGGTGGGACAGTGGCGCGAGGGCGTCGGCATGGCCGGCGCGCGCGAGGCCGTCGAGCTGGCGAAGACCGACCGGAGCTTCTTCTCCGCCACCGCAGGCATCCACCCGCACGACGCCGCGCAGGCCACCGAGGCGGACTTCGCCGAGCTGCGCCGCATCTGCGAGGACCCGGAGGTGGTGGCGGTGGGCGAGTGCGGGCTCGACTTCCACTATGACCGATCGCCCCGCGAGGCGCAGCGCGAGGCGTTCGTGCGGCAGATCCGGCTC
>DASRTX010000655.1:0-3828 GCA_035655715.1 Myxococcales bacterium
CCCGCCGCAGTCCTCCACCAGCGCGTTCATGGCGCGTCCGTCGGGGTGGCCTTCGCTGCCGCGGAAGAAGAGGTGCTCGAGGAAGTGGGAGACGCCGTTCTGGGCGGGCTCCTCGTGACGCGAGCCGGCACGTACGTAGGCCGCGATCATGCCGGTGTGCAGGTGGGGCAGCTCCACCGTGACGACGCGCAGGCCGTTGGGCAGGGTGGACTTGTGGACGGGTTCGGTCATCGAGGGCGGCGGAGGATAGTGGACGGCCTAGGCGGTCGCAATCGCCTGAGCGCTCGCCTGCTCGTGCAGGGCAGCGACGGGCAGGCGCAGGGTGAAGGAGGTGCCTGCGCCCGGGGCACTCTCGCAGCGGAGCTGGCCGCCGTGCTCCTGCGCGATCTCCTGCGCCATGGCCAGGCCCAGGCCGGTCCCGCGCTCCTTGGTGGTGAAGAAGGGGTCGAAGATGCGCGCCATGCGCTCGCGGGGAATGCCGGGGCCGGTGTCGCGCACCTCCACCTCGACGCAGCCCTCGCCGCCGCGGGTGACCACTCGCAGCGAGCCGCCCTGCGGCATCGCCTCGCGGGCGTTGCGCACCAGGTTGAGCAGCAGCTGCCGCAGCTGAGCCACGTCGGCGTGCACGCGCGGCAAGAGCGGGGAAAGCGACAACGAGAGTTGCACGCCGCCCGCGTCCAGCTCCGGCCGCACGAAATCGAGCAGATCGCCGATCGTCTCGTTGAGGTCGGCGCGCTGGAGCTGCGGCTTGGGCAGGCGCGCGAAGCGCAGGTACTCCTCGGTGATGGCGGCGAGGCGGTCCACCTCGCGGACGATGGCGTCGCACAGCTCCCTTGCTTGAGGAGCGCGCTCGCCCAGCTCCTCGGCGTTGAGCGAGATGGAGGAGAGCGGGTTGCGGATCTCGTGGGTGATCTGCGCCGCGATGCGGCCGATGGCGGCCAGCCGCTCCGACCGCACCAGCGCTTCTCCCTGTGCACGCAGCTCCCGCTCGCGCGCCGCCAGCCGCTGCGCCATGGCGTTGAACTCCCGCGCCAGCACCGCCAGCTCGTCGCCCCCTTCCTCCGGCACTGCCACCGACTCGGGGCTGCCGCGGCCCAGCCGCTGGGCGGCCTCGGTCAGCGTGCGGATGGGCCGCAGCGCCCGCTGCGCCAGCCAGGTGATCAGCAGCCCGACGAGGAGCGCAAAGGCGGAGAGCCCCAGCACCGCCCAGCGCGCGGCGCGCTCCTGCTTCTCCGCTTCCTCCACCCCCTGGTTCATCTGGTCCTGCAGCGCCTGCGAGAGCGCGCGCACTTCGTGATCCACCCGCCGCTGGGCGGTCCTGAGCCGCGCGATGGGATCGGTGAGGGCGGGATCGTCCGATGCGGGGCCGGGCAGCTTCTCCAGCTGGGCCGTCAGCGCCGCCGACGCTTTCTCCTCGTCGGCCACCCGCGCCCCGACCGCCGCGAGGCGCCCCGCGATGCGGTCCAGCGCGTCGCGGTCGGTGGCGGTCTGCTGGGCCGAGGCCACCAACTGCTGCGCATAGGCCAACCGTTCGCCCACGACGCGCGCGAAATATGTGCGGTCCAGCGCGATCAGCCCCGCGCGGGTCTGGGGGTTGGCCTCGTCCAGCAGCCGGTCGGTGCTGCGCTCCCTCTCCTTCTGGAAGGCTTCCAGATTGGAGACGGCCCGGGTGAGGGGCATGTAAGGACGCGAAAGCAGGGAGAGGCCTTCGCCGATGCGGCGCAACCGTGCAACACCGTACAAAGAGACCGCCGCGCCACAAATGAGCACGGCGAGAAAACCGAGAAAGACTTTAGTAGCGATGGAGAGCCGCATCGATCTACATTGTAGCTCCCATGCGGCGGCTTCTGCCCATCCTCGCCCTCGCGGCGGCCTGTGGAGGCTCGGCCTCGCCTGACCGCGTGGCGGTAATGGGCGTGGACCGTATTTCGGGCGCGCTCCTGGGACAGGAAGTGGAGCTTCCCGGGGCCGATTTCGCCGCTGTGCGCGGTCCTGCGGCGGTGATGGTCGTCGGGACCTCCCTGGAGACGGCCCGGTCCCCGGATTGCGCGCTGCGGCGCAAGGTCAACGGCGCGCTGGTGGCGCGCACGCTGCCCTGCGTGTCCATCCTCGGACAGTACGCCGCAATGGACCGCGCGCGGCAGTTTCTCATCGCCGCCGGCGCCGAGGCCCTCTCGCCCGCGCCGGTGCTGGTGGGCGGCGACGCGGCGCCCGGCCTCCGCTACGACGCCGCCTCCGATAGTTATAGCCTGGGCGAAGGCCCGCAGGGCGCGCGCGTCCCCGCAGCGCTCAATCCAGGCGCGGTGGCCCGGGAGATGTCGCTGCGCCAGCTCCGCTCCATCTCCGCCTCCCATCCCCAGCAGGCCGAAGGAATTGCGCTCTTCCTCGGGTCGGCCGCGGCGGCCGACCCCGGCTACCTGGCAGCATCCGAATCGGGCGGCGATCCGACCGGGCTCCTGGATCTTTCCCGTCCGCTGGCGGCGGATGCGCCGCCTTCCGCGGTGCTCGCCGCTGCGCTCTGGGCCTGGGCCGACGCCAGCGGCGATCTCACCTCCGCATCCCGGGCGGCGCTCGCCGCGGCGCGGGCGGTGAACGGCGGCCCCGACGACGCCGCCACGGTGCTCTCGCTGGTGGCCGCGCAGCTGGAGGGCGCCGAGCGCGACCAGGCCTGCGCCGTCTTCAGGGCTCGGGTCCGCGGCGCCGGCATCTCCGCCTGCCCCTAGCGGGTGCGTCATCATGTCCAGGCCTCCCGCCGAGATGCCGCCGCACCTGGTGCAGTTCCTGCTGGGCGGCCAGACCTGCGTCATCGCCACCGTGGACGAGCAGGGGCTTCCGCAGACCACGCTGATGACCTGGGTGGTGGCGCGCAATCCGGAGACCCTCACCATCGCGGTGGACACGCGCAGCCGCGCCCTGAAGGCGGTCCGCGCCAACGGCCGCATCGCGGTGGAGGTGTTGGGGGACGATCTCTGCTACGGGCTGCGCGGCACCGCCCTGGTGGAGAAGGAGCAGATGCAGTCGGCCCCGTTTCCCTGCGCGCTGGTGGCGGTCAAGCTGGACGAGGTGCGCGATCACGGCGCCGCGGGGGTGAGATTCGTGGGACCGCGCTACAGCTTCCACCCCGGCAAGGAGCACCGCAAGGGCGTGGAGGAAGCGGTCTTCGCCGAGCTGAAGGGTCCAACGCCAACCATTTAGGCGGCCGCCCGTCCCGGTTTCGCTCGATCCGCCCCGCGTTTTTCGCTAGTCTGCGCGCCCCTTCCTGGAGAGCCGCATGGCCGGAATTGCCTTCATCGTCGCCGTCATTGCCGTGGTACTGGCCGTGGTGTTCTTCTTCCAGGGCCAGTCCGCTGCCGAGGCGGTCAAGGCGCTGCGCGGCGAGATCGAAGCCGCGCGCAAGGAGGCCGAGTCCGCCCGCGGCGAGCTGCGCAAACAGCAGGAGGAGCTGAAAGCCCGCTCCGCCCAGCTCCAGGAGACCCGCGAGAAGCTGCAGGACTCGCGCAAGAAGGCGCAGGACGCGCGCGGCGGCAAGGCACAGTCCCGCGGGGCGCGCGAGGCCGAGTTGGAGGAAGATCTGGCGCACGCGCGCAAGCTCACCGAAGAGGCCCATGCTGCCGAGACCGCCGCGCGGCGCGAGCTGCAGGCCGCCCGCGCCGCCGAGGCCCAGGCCCGCACCGAGCTGGCCACCGCGCAGACGCGCCTGCGCGATGCCGCCAGCCGCCCCGCTCCCGTCGCTGCGCCACCGCCGCCGGCCGCCCCGCCGGCACCCGAGGCCGAAGCGCTCCGCGAGCAGCTCGAGGCGGCCAAGAGCGAGCTGGAGCGGCAGGGGGG
>DASRTX010000656.1:0-2418 GCA_035655715.1 Myxococcales bacterium
GATGCCGTTGGACTTGGTGGCCGAGGTGAGGTGCTTCTTGGGCCGTGAGCGCGCCAGCTCGAAGGCGTAGCGCAGGATGCGGTCCACTCCGCGGCGGGTGAACACCGTCTCCTGCACCACCGTCTCGCCGTCGGTCCCTTCGAAGATGCGGCCGCCGATCGAGGAGTATTCGCCCTCGGTATTCTCGCGGATGACCCAGAAGTCGATGTCGCCCGGCTTGCGATCGCGCAGCGGCGAAGGCACGCCTTCCATCAGCCGCACCGGCCGCACGTTGGCGTACTGCTCGAACTCGCGTCGGATGGGGATGAGCAGGCCCCAGAGCGAGACGTGATCGGGCACGCCGGGGAAGCCCACCGCGCCCAGATAGATGGCGTCGTGGTGGCGGATCCGGGCGAGGCCGTCCTCCGGCATCATGCGCCCGTGCTTCTGGTAGTAGGCGCAGCTCCAGGGAAACTGATCCCACTGCAGCCCGAATCCGTACTTGCTCGCGGCGGCCTCGAGCACGCGCATCCCCTCCGGCACCACCTCGTTGCCGATGCCGTCGCCCGGGATCACGGCGATTCGATGCGTCTTCGCCATCTGCGTCACCTCGTGGCCACGGCGGGCAGCGGGAACAGCGTGCCTTCCTCGGCGAGCGGCCGGGGCGAACCGCCGGGCAGCGGCAGCCCGCGGCGATTGTGCCAGAACACGTCCATGCCGGCGGCGTGGGCGCCGCCGACGTCGCCTGGAGAACCGGCCACGAAGAGCGTGCGCGAAGGCTGCGCGCCGAGCGCCTCCAGCGCTTTCCGGTAGGTGCGCGGGTCCGGCTTGTAGAACCCGGCCTGCTCGGCGGTGGTCACCGCCGCGAAGCGGACGCCCACCAGATCCGCGGCGCGCCTGCCCAACGCATCCGAGCAGTTGGTCACCACGCCCAGCCGCAGCCTGGCGGCGGCCAGCGCCGCGAGCACCTCGCGCGCTTCCGGCCACGGTCGCAGCTCGTCCCAGCGCTGCACCAGCTGTTCTCCCGCTTCCGTGTGCAGGCCGACGTCGGCGGCGGAGTCGCGCGCCATCTGCGCGTAGTCCACGTACGCGCCGGTCGCGTAGGCGCGGAGCAGATACCCCTTGCGCCAGGTCAGGCCGCGCTCCGCTCCTCCTGCGATGTCGTTGAACAGCGCCCAGGAGTCGAGCAGGGCGGTGAGCAGATCGAAGAGCACTGCGTCGTAGCGCGGCATCAGGCGTGGGGCTGGGTGACGACGACCAGCGTGCCGGCGGAGACGCCGTACTTCTCCAGCGCGCCCACCTCGGCGATCACCTGCCGGCCGGTCCGGGCGCCCGACAACAACTCGCGGTACGCGCGCAGGATGCGCGTGGTCTCGGCCCCGCTCTCCCGCACCAGCTCCACGCGGAAGCGGCGCACGCCCGCGGCAAGAAGCTGGGGCAGGCAGGCCGCCGCGCTCTGCGCCCGGGCGTTGAAGACGGTGTTGCGGCAGCCCACGTCCACCACCACCGGATGCTGCATGCCCATGCCGTCGCGCAGCTCGATCAGGTGCTTCTCGCAGGGTCGTCCGCAGTCGCGGAAGTCGCGGCCGTTGGAGAGCAGGTGCGAGTAGACGCAGTGCTCGTTGTGGAAGAGCGGCAGGTGCTGGTGGATGGTCACCTCCAGCCTTCCCGCCGGCACGCCCGCGCAGAGATCGAGGAGCTGGGTGAGGTCGAGGTCGTACGCCGGCGTCAGCGTGGCGAGTCCCAGGCCGAGCAGCGTCCGCGCGGTGAGCGCGTTGGTGGCGTTGAGCGAGAAATCGCCGTGCACGGTCTCGGCATGGGAGTTGGTGCGGAAGTGCTCCACCGCGCCGAGGTGCCGCGCCAGGATGCCGTCGGGCCGCAGGCGCTCGAAGCGCTTGTCGTAGCCCTCCTCGCCCGGCTTCTGCACGCGCGGCGTGGCCACCACCACCCGCGCCCCCGCTGCCCGCACCTTCTCCACCGCGACGCCCAGGCCCACCAGCTCCATGAAGTCGAGCTGAAGCTCGTCGAAGCCGAGCTTCAGCGCGGCCTCCACCTGCTCCAGCGTTCTCAGCAATGGGACCAGCTTCGCGCTGCCCGCCGGGGCCTCCGGCAAGAGCGGCGCGACCACGCTGTCCGGCGTATGCCCGGTGCTCACGTGGCGGGCGGGCCGCGGCGGCGGCGCGCCTTCGAGCTCGGCGGTGAGCGCGCGCCGCATCCGCTTCAGCTCGGAGGGCGGCAAGGCCAGCGCGCCCTCCAACTCCAGCTCGAGCCGGCGCAGGCTGAAAGACGTCTCCCCGAAGGCGCAGAGCTTCTCGCGCAGCAGGCCCTCGTGCAGCGGCTGGCCCTGGGCCGGCTGGAGCGGCATCGCGCTCTCCACCCGGGCAGAGCGGCCCAGGTCGTCGCGTCCCTCGACGACCAACGACATGCCTGTGGCTCCGC